>JAFYPH010000008.1 GCA_017547585.1 Bacteroidaceae bacterium
CCATACCTAGTATGAATGTAATTGATGGAATAACCTTCTTCAAGCATATGCATATATTTTAGCAATGCTGAATAATCGTGTTTCTTACGCATAAAATAAACCCCAAAAGTTTTTTGTCTAACTTTTGGGGTTCACTTCATTTTCGGCAGCCTTTATCTTATTTATAGAATATTTCCTTACGCTTCGTTGCGGGAACGACGGGGACGACGCTCGCGCTCTACGTAACCCTCGGGCTTCTCGAGAAGCACGCGGCGTGAGAGTTTGAACTTACCTGTCTTGGGGTCGATCTCGAGCAATTTAACCTTGATCTTGTCACCCTCGGCAATGCCTGCCTCTTCGATTGTCTCGAAACGCTTCCAGTCAATCTCTGAGATGTGCAAAAGACCATCCTTGCCGGGCATGAACTCTACGAATGCTCCGTAGGGCATCACGCTGCGTACAACACCCTCGTAAACCTCTCCGGCCTCGGGAATTGCAACAATAGCCTTGATTTTTGACACTGCTGCCTCGATGCTTGCTGCGTTTGATGCTGCAATCTCGATTACGCCCTCGCCATCAACCTCCTCGATAGAGATTGTAGCACCTGTCTCTTCCTGCATGCCCTGGATAATCTTTCCACCCGGGCCGATAACAGCACCGATGAACTCCTTGGGAATGCGCATTGTCTCGATGCGAGGAGCATGGGGTTTCATGTCTGCGCGAGGCTCGGCAATGCACTCGGTAATCTTTCCGAGGATGTGCATACGTCCCTCACGTGCCTGGTTGAGTGCCTTCTCAAGAATCTCGAACGAAAGTCCATCTACCTTGATATCCATCTGTGTAGCTGTGATTCCGTCAACGGTACCTGTCACCTTGAAGTCCATGTCGCCCAAGTGATCCTCGTCGCCGAGGATGTCGCTGAGGACAGCATATTTCTCTTCGCCGGCATTCTTGATGAGTCCCATCGCAATACCCGATACAGGCTTCTTGATTTTTACACCCGCATCCATGAGAGCGAGAGTACCTGCACATACGGTAGCCATTGAAGATGAGCCGTTAGACTCGAGAATATCAGAAACTACGCGAACGCAGTAGGGGTAGTCGGCAGGAACCATGTTCTTGAGCGCACGGCAAGCGAGGTTACCGTGACCAATCTCGCGACGGCCTACGCCACGCTGGGGACGAGCCTCACCTGTAGAGAAGGGAGGGAAGTTGTAGTGAAGCAAGAAACGGTCGGTTCCCTGTGTCATTACGTCGTCGATAATCTTCTCGTCGCGTTTGGTACCGAGTGTCACAGATGTCAGAGACTGTGTCTCGCCACGTGTAAAGACTGCAGAGCCGTGAGGGCCGGGAAGGTAACCAACCTCGCACCAGATGGGGCGAATCTCTGTTGTCGCACGACCATCGAGACGCTTGCCCTCGTCGAGAATGCAGCGGCGCATAGCCTCTTTCTCAACATCGTGGTAGTAGCGATCGATGAGCGAGCCAACCTCGGCGAGCTCTTCCTCTGTGTACTGAGCCTTGAACTCCTCTTTGATAGCCTCGAAAGCCTCGGCACGCTGGTGCTTGTCGCGGTTGCCGCTTGCAGCAATCTCGTAAGCCTTTGCGTAGCAAGCCTCGTGTACCTTTGCGCGGAGCTCTTCGTCGTTAACCTCGTGGCAATATTCGCGTTTAACAGTCTTGCCAACCTCTTCCATAAGCTCCATCTGAGCCTTGCAATGTACCTTGATAGCCTCGTGAGCCACCTTCATTGCATTGAGAAGATCGGTCTCTGAAACCTCTTTCATTTCGCCCTCAACCATCATAATGTTGTCGTATGTAGCGGCAACCATGATGTCCATGTCAGCATTCTCGAGCTGAGCGAATGTGGGGTTCACCACAAACTCGCCGTCGATGCGTGCTACACGTACCTCAGAGATGGGACCTCCGAAAGGAATATCCGAAACGGCAAGAGCCGCTGATGCTGCAAGACCAGCAAGAGCATCGGGCATGTCAACGCCATCAGCCGAATAGAGGATGATATTCACGTAAACCTCTGCGTGGTAATTATCAGGGAACAACGGACGCAAGGCACGGTCCACCAAACGGCAGGTCAATATCTCATAGTCCGAAGCCTTACCCTCACGTTTCGTAAAACCACCGGGGTAACGTCCGAAAGCGGCATATTTCTCTTTATACTCTACCTGTAAAGGCATAAAATCGGTGCCGGGAACTGCATCTTTGGCAGCACACACCGTTGCAAGTAACATTGTGTTACCCAAGCGCAACATCACCGAGCCATCAGCCTGCTTCGCAAGCTTGCCTGTCTCCAAAGTGATGACACGTCCGTCGGGCAATGTCACATTTTTTGTAACAACATTCATCATTAATAAATTTTTCTTTATTCCCTAAATTATCTCGTGGCAAAGATATACAAATTTCAACACTTTCCACTATCTTTGTCGTCACATTTTAAAAAAATAAGTAATTATACGATGAAAAAGTTCATTACAAGCATATTTGCAGGCGTTGCGCTGCTGTTTGCCGCATGCGACGAAGCACCCAAATTCACAATCAATGGATCGGTCTCTGGGGCCGATGGCAAAAGCATCTACCTTTCACACGTGGGTATTGACAAAAGCACACTCATCGACTCGGCCAAGATAAAGAGCGACGGAAAGTTCGAATTCAGAAGCACGCAGCCCCAGAGCTACGACTTTTACCGTCTGCAGCTGGACAAGAAGGGACGCGCAATAACCGTTGCCGTGGACAGCACCGAGTGCATCACCCTCACCATCAACGGCAAGAATTTCGCCGACAGCTACGTAGTCGAGGGCTCCGAGGAGAGCCGCAAGATTCAGGAGATTGCCGCACTGCGTAATGCTCTGGAAAAGCAGATTGAGCTTTATGTAAAAGAGAGCGGTGCCACTCCCGACGAGATTCGCACAACAATTTACAACATCACCAAAGAGTTCAAAGAGAACATCTTCAAACAGTATATAATGAGCGCGCCCGACAAGGCAAGCGCCTACTATGCACTGTTCCTGCAGACTAACGGCATCTATCTTTTCAACCCCAACATCAACCGTTTCGACAGCAAATGCTTCTCGGCGGTTGCCACTGCACTCAACAACAGATACCCCGAGTCGGTGCGCGCAAAGAACATGTACAGCATAGCCATGAGGGGCATGCAGAGTACACGCCCCGTAACACCCGACACCATCGAGGCAAAGGAGAGCACACTCTCGACAACCGGCATTTTCGACATTAAGCTGCCGGGCATCGACGGCGACAGCATCAGCCTCTCGTCGCTGAAAGGAAAAGTGGTGCTTCTCGACTTTATCACATATAGCGACGTGCGCACAAGCGAGCACACGATTGCACTGCGCGAGCTCTACGGAAAATACAAGGAGCAAGGGCTCGAAATCTATCAGGTGTCGATGGACGCGGACACCCATTTCTGGAAAACCTCGGCCGACAAACTACCCTGGATATGCGTGCTCGACGGCAGCAGCATAGCATCGACAAACATGCTGCTCTACAGGGTCGACAAACTGCCATCCTATTTCCTCATAAACAAGGCCAACGAAATTGTGATGCGCGACGAACAGATAAATGACATATACGCCGAAATAGAAAAATTGCTCAAAGAATAAAATACACTAACAAAAGAAAAAATATTGCAAATTAGTTGCAAATAGAATAAAAAGGGCCTATATTTGCACCACAGAGAAGGAAATTGATGGGTTCCGGCAAGCAGTTGCCGGAATCCATTGTTTTACTAATTTTTTTATAAAAAGAGATAATGAGTTACATGTCCGAAGAGGGCTACAAAAAATTGTTAGCCGATCTAAAAGAGTTGGAAGGCAAACGTCCCGAAATCGTACGCCAGATAGCCGAGGCTCGCGACAAAGGCGACCTTTCGGAGAATGCCGAATACGATGCTGCAAAAGAGGCGCAAGGATTGCTCGAAATGAAGATCAATGAGCTGAAGCTGATAATAGCCGACGCTAAAATTATAGACACCAGCAAGCTCAACACCGACAGCGTTCAGGTGCTCACAAAGGTAGAGCTCAAGAACGTGAAGACAGGTGCAACGATGACCTACAGCATCGTTCCCGAGAGCGAGGCCAACCTGCGCGAGAGCAAAATCTCTATCAACACCCCCATTGCCAAAGGTCTTTTGGGCAAGAAGGTGGGCGAGACAGCCGAGATTACAATCCCCCAGGGTAAAATTTACCTCGAAATCATTAACATTTCTATCTGATGGCAACAATATTCAGCAGAATTGTCGCAGGAGAGATTCCCAGCTACAAGGTAGCCGAGAATGATAAGTTCTATGCATTCCTCGACATCAACCCTCTTGCAAAAGGTCACACACTTGTGATTCCCAAGCGCGAGGTTGACTATTTCTTCGACCTCACAGACGAGGAGATAGGCGAAATGCAGATATTCGCCAAGCAGGTGGCCGAGGCCATCAAGAAGGCGTTCCCCTGTATAAAGGTGGGTCAGGCAGTGCTGGGGCTCGAAGTTCCTCACGCACACATACATCTTGTGCCCATGCAATCGGAGAGAGACATGCTATTCAGCAATCCCAAGCTGAAACTTACAGCCGAGGAGTTTGCCGAAATTGCAGAAAAGATAAGCAAAGAGATTGTGTGTCGTAATTAACCGTTACGACACACAATTTTAAACGCACGAAGGGTAGCCCCACTCACGCTGCCCCTACACAAAAAAAAGAGATTCACGTACACACTGCACCATTTTCCAAAAAACAAGAACCATGCGAACAGAAATTGCAAACGTAACAATCGTAAACGAAGGCAGAAAAGCCATTGGCTCGGTAGTTATCAACGGAACAAAAATCGTGGAGATATGCACCGACGGCAAAGAGCCTTGTCGCAAGAGTGACAAGATAATAGATGGTAGCGGAATGTACCTGATACCCGGAGTGATTGACGACCACGTGCACTTTCGCGAGCCGGGACTGACCCACAAGGCAAGCATCCTCTCCGAGACACGCGCCGCCGCAGCCGGCGGAGTGACATCTTTCATGGAGATGCCCAACACCCGTCCCGCAACAACCACCATCGCTGCGTTGCGCGACAAATTCCATCGTGCAGCAAAGGAGAGCCGCATAAACTACTCATTCTACTTCGGCGCCACAAACGACAACAGCCATCTGTTCAACAAGCTGAACCCACACAGAGTGTGCGGAATAAAATTGTTCATGGGCTCGAGCACCGGCAATATGCTCGTCGATGACAGCAACGGACTGGACGCAGTATTCTCAAAAGCCAATCTGCCCATCGCCGTACACTGCGAAGATACAGACATCATAAACGCCAACGCCGAGAAGTACAGAAAGAGACACGGCGAGGATGTTGACGTAAAATTCCACCCGCTCATACGCAGCGAGAAGGCCTGCTACAAGTCTCTGAAGAAGGCAGTTGCTCTTGCCAGGAAGCACGGAAAGAAGCTGCACATTCTGCACATAAGCACCGAGCGCGAGCTTGCACTGCTCTCGGGCAAGCCCATGGCCAAGAAGAAGATTACTGCCGAGGTTACCCCCGCGCATCTTATCTTCTGCGACAAGGACTACGAGACAAAGGGTGCAATGATTAAATGCAACCCCGCCATAAAGACACAGAGCGACAGAGACGCACTGCGCGAGGCTCTGCGCAACGGCAAGATAGACATGATAGGCACCGACCACGCGCCGCATCTGCCCGAGGAGAAGATGGGCGGAGCACTGAAGGCAACCTCGGGAATGCCCTCGATGCAGTTCACCCTGCCCGCAATGTTGCGCATGGTAGACGAAGGCATCTTCACCATCGAACAGATTGTTACGAAGATGTGCCACGCACCGGCCGATTACTTCAAGATAGACAAGCGCGGATACATTAAGAAAGGATTCTACGCCGACCTTGTACTCATCGCGCCCGACAAACAGTGGACAGTCGAGAAGGGCGACATTCTCAGCACATGCGGCTGGAGCCCCTTCGAGGGAGAGACATTCAACTGGAAAGTGTGCGCCACATGGGTGAACGGAGAGTGCATCTACGACAATGGCAAGATAAACGACAACGTACGCGGAAGAGCCTTGAGATTCCTGCGCCATGGTCAATAAAATGACAGCTATAAACTTTTGTTACGAGGCGGCGCAACTGCTGCCCTACATCGACTGGAGCTACTTTTTCCACGCATGGGGGATAAAGGCCAGCGACTGCGGCACGAAAGAGGCGCAGCAGCTGAAAAGCGACGCCATCGCCCTACTCAACGAGAGGAGCACAGAAAAGGTGCAGGCACTTTTCCGTCTGTGCGACGCACGCAGCGAGGGTGACAATCTGTTGCTCGACGGCGAGAGGCTGCCCCTTTTGCGCCAACAGCATACACGCCCCGACGAGCCCTGCCTGTGCCTGAGCGACTTTGTGTCGCCCGCGAAAGACCACGTGGGAATATTCGCAACGAGCATGGCCGACACATTCGAGGCCGCAGACAGCAACGACCCCTACCGCCACACACTCACACAGACACTCGCCGACCGCCTGACCGAGGCTGCCGCGTCGCTGCTGCACAGCAATGTGCGCACCCGCAAAGAGCTATGGGGCTACTCACCCGACGAGTATTTCACCCCGCAGGAGCTCAACAGTGAGCCATTCATGGGAATACGCCCCGCCGTCGGCTACCCCTCACTCCCCGACCAAACAATAATCTTTATAATAGACAAGCTGCTCGACCTTTCGCAGATAGGAATCACACTCACCGCCAACGGAGCGATGCACCCCCACTCGTCCGTCTGCGGACTGATGTTCGCCCACCCCGCGGCAAGATACTTCGCCGTTGGAAAAATAAGCGACGAACAGCTTCGCGACTACGCCCGCCGACGCGGCGTCGCACCCGAGGAGATTAAAAAGTTTCTGAGCAAAAATATCTGAAAAGAGCGGCGCGAACATCTGCAAAAGCACTCTTTTGACTGCCAAAAGAGAAAAGTCACCCAAAAAGAAAGAGTTTTTAAAATAAAAAAAGATATATTTGCAACATAAATGTTGCGAATATAGGCTGCACTCGTTGAATTTGAAAATAAATTTTCAATCACTCGTTGGCACTATATTTGCAAACTGAAGATTGCAAGCGCAAGCGGCAAACGTTGAAAAAGAAAATAATTTCCAATCACTCGTTGGCACTATATTTGCACAAAAAAATTTGCAAGCGCAAGCGGCAAACGTTGAAAAAGAAATAAATTTTCAATCACTCGCTGGCACTATATTTGCACAAAAAATTTGCAAGCGCAAGCGGCGAACATTGAAAAAGAAAATAATTTCCAATCACTCGTTGGCACTATATTTGCAAACTGAAGATTGCAAGCGCAAGCGGCAAACGTTGAAAAAGAAAAGAATTTTCAATCACTAGCTGGCACTATATTTGCATATAAAAATTGCAAGCGCAAGCGGCGAACATTGAAAAAGAAAATAATTTCCAATCACCCGTTGGCACTATATTTGCAAACTGAAGATTGCAAGCGCAAGCGGCAAACATAAATAGAAAATACATATAAAAAAGCATAAGACATGAAAAAAATCTTACGTCCCTTCTACCTGCTGTATCAACTTATCGCATACCCCCTGGCAGGCATCGCATCGGCACTAACAGGCATCAGCATCAGCCTTTTCGGTAAATACATTCCCATAAAAGGCGGTGACTATTGGCCCGCAGTAATTTGGTCGAAGTTCATGATACGCATATTCCTGCTGCCGATGACGGTTGTAGGCCGCGAGAAGCTCGACCCCAACAAAAACTACATCTTCATCGCCAACCATCAGGGCTCGTGGGACATCTTCATGATGTTCGGATACATTGGCCGCAACTTTAAATGGATGATGAAAGACTCACTGCGCAAGATGCCCTTCATCGGACAAGCATGCTACGACACGGGCCACATATTTGTGAATCGCGACGCTCCGCAGAAGGAGATTTTCGTGAAGGCTGTAAAGACCATCAAGAAAGGCACGGCGATGGGTATATTTGCCGAAGGCACACGCACACGCAACGGCCGTCTGGGAGAGTTCAAGAAAGGCGCATTTGTTATTGCGGACATGACACAGGTGGAGGTTGTTCCCATTGCCATCCAGGGCTCGTACGACCTTTTGCCCAAGAAAGGAATCTTCATGAATTGGGCACCGCTGAAGCTCACAATTCTCGACCCCATAAAGCCCATAGGCAAAGGAAAAGAGAATGTCGAGTATCTGATGAACGAGTCGCGCGCGGCTATCGCAAAGGCTCTCGGCGAGGAGTAGTAATTCCCACATAGACACAAAAAAACAAAGACTCATCCACTGCGGATGAGTCTTTGTTTGTATATGAGCCTTTGAAGGCAACTATTTTAAAATCTCTCTTATCTGTGAATATATTTTCATCAATCTCTTATCGCCCACAAGCTTTGCGTCCGACACAAGAAGTCTCGCTGTCTTCCACACTTCGTGTGCCACAAAGGGCGCGGGCATTATGAACAGTGCAGTCAGTAGCGCACACTGCCACGGGAGTACAGAGAATGCAATAATCGCATATATGAGCATCAGCAGAGGCCACACAAAAAGAGTCACCAGAAATCTTAAAGAGTTTCTGAAGGCGCGGTCGCGCAACTTGGTGAACAGGAATTCGCACAAGAGGAATATAGGGCTTGCGAGCAGCGACACGGGGAGCGTGTAAGGCAGAGTGACAAGCGTGAGGATTGTTCGTGCCACACGCGAGAGCAACGGCTTTTTCACGGCGGCCGACTCTACGTCGATGCCCTTTGCTGCGCGCAATCTGCTGGCCTCCTTTCCAAGCTCGAGCAACTTTTTCGCCTTCTCGGGCGCACTCTCTTTCAAAGCCTCTATGCGCTTCAAAGTGCTGTTGTTTGCCATAAACTGCAATTCGGGAGCAGACTTTTTCGCGTTTGCCTTGTCGCGCTTCAGTTCCTCAATCTCCATGCATTCGGCAGCGTTGCACACTTCGTATGTAGCGCTGTAATTCTCGTCGTTGGGAATGTAGTAAATTGTGGACGTGAGGCGCTCGGTGAGCAGGTCTCTCATGCTGTTAATCTGCTCTTGCTGAGAGAGATGAGCATTCTCGGCAAGAAATTCGCCGATGTTTATGGGCTTTCCTATCTGCAGATGCACGGTAGAGCGGAAACGGAAGAGGTCGCCGTATCTCAGTCCCATGGGCACAATGTACAGCGGCATCTGAGGCATCTGCTCGTGGGCCTGCAGAGCAATTCTGAAGATTCCTTTCGAGAGGGGCAGCAACGAATATTTTGCCTGATGCGTACCCTCGGGGAATATGCAGAAGGGCATCTTGTCCTTGAGGACATCGACAGCCTTGTCTATAATCTCTTGATTCTTCTTTACAGCGTTGAAGCCGTCACGCTGACGCATGATGGGCATCATTTTAAGGAAAGTGAGAATCTTTGCCAGCTTGCGATTCCTGAAAATATCGGCGCGTGCAACAAACACCTTGGGCTTGAGGTCGATGTTCAACGCCACCAATGCATCCATCAGCGTATTTGTGTGGTTGGGGGCGAAGATTATTGCTCCGTCGGTGGGGATATTCTCTTTTCCCACGTGGGCAATCTTTCTATACGACAATTTCATGACAAAAGCCACGTAACGATGAAAGAAGCAATAGGCTCTGTCAAAATCCTGTATTTTCTTTATTTTTCTTTTTCCCATAATCAATGTCTGCGGAAATAGTACGAAACACAAAGTCCCGAAATTATGTGCCATATTCCCCACCACGCTGTGATAAAGAGCATTCCTCCATAGTGGCCGTGCCAAATTTCGGGCGGGAAGATTGCACGGTTGAACAGCAGGATAAGGCCCAGGCCGGAGTTCTGAATACCAGTCTCTATGGTAAGGGCTTTTGTATCACTATGAGGCAGTTTCGCCAGCTTGCCGCCGAAATATCCTGTTGACAATGCCACTGCATTGTGGAGCATCACAATAAAGAACACATAGAAGATATTATCGATGAATATCTGGAAATTCTGGGCAAAAGAGACCACTACCATTCCCACAAAGAGCAGCACAGAAATCACCTGCGAAGGCTTGGTTATCTTCTTTGTTGCCGCAGGGAAATAGTGCGCGAAAAGAAGACCCAGCACTATCGGGAGTCCCAGCAACAGCAGTATCTGCTCGAGCATCGGGAAGAAGGGAATCACCAGCATGGGAATATCGCTCTTGATGCTGATAAAGTGGCTGTAGAGCGAGCCCCACACGAAGAAATTTATAGGGGTGATAATGGGTGCCATTGAGGTTGTAATCGCCGTCAGCGACACAGATAGCACAATGTTGCCTTTAGATAGTGACGAGAGGAAATTGGAAATGTTGCCTCCGGGGCACGATGCCACCAATATCATTCCGAGCGCAATCATCGGAGTGATGAAGGGGTTCAACGCAAACACGACTGCAAATGTTATCGCCGGAAGCGCAAACCACTGCAGCAATGCTCCGACAATAATAGACTTGGGTTTCTTGAAAACATCCTTTACTGTTCGCGGCTTGATGTTGAGAGCCACTCCGAACATCACAAAGGCGAGGATGATGTTGACAATCGCCATTCCTCCTTCGCCAAAATTAATAGTTACGGAATTCAAGGATTCCAATTGTTCTTTCATAGCCTTATAGATTGTAGTATCCACAAATTTACGCAAAAACTTTTATTTTTATATAATTTGCGTTAAAAATGAGAGTCCAAATGTTCTTTTTATGACAAAATATCCGTCAAAGGTGAATATTTATTATCAAACTTTGTCATTTTCAGACACTCACGAAAAGAGAGAAAAGAAAAATCGGCAAACAGCCTTAGGCCTGTTCGCCGAACGATTCTATGGAAATTTTCTCTTTGTCGCACATCTTTATTTTGTCCAACGCCTCCTTTGCAGCATTCTGCTGACTCTCGCGTTTGGAGAATCCGCTGCCTGCGCCGAAGAGTTTGTCGCACACATAGACCTCGCTTGCAAAGAACTGCCCGCCGGCGTCGTTCCTCTCCTCGACGAGGCGGAACTCCACGGGAATATGGCGTTTCTGCGAAATCTCTATCAGGCGGCTCTTATAGTTGGTGTTTGTGCCGATAATCTTCTCAATATCCACCACTTTGCCGAAGACGCGACGCAGCAGGAAACGCTTGCACATTCCGTAGCCCCTGTCGACGTATATTGCGCCCACGAATGCCTCGAAGGCATTGCCGTATATGTGGCTATTATGCTGACGACCGGTATTGTGCGACACTACAAGCTTGTCGAGGCCAAGCTCCAGGGCAACAGCATTCAGCGTCTCGCGGCACACAAGGCTGCTGCGCGACTTTGTGAGGAAGCCCTCGCGCTCTTTATTGTAGCGCGAATAGAGAATGTCCGAGACTACCGCGTCGATGATAGCGTCGCCCAAAAATTCGAGTCGCTCGTTGCACATGAAGTTTTTCTTACCAGCGCGCGGGCCGTGCGAGCTGTGCGTCAGCGCAGTCTGATAAAGAGAGAGGTTTTTCGGCAAAAAGCCGAGCACCTTATACAATATACGATAAGTCTCCTTATCCTTGCGTCGGAAAAGGAGACTTAATTCGTTATATAGTTTCTGTAACACCTGTGTATCAGATTTTTTTAAATGCAATACTTGTGTTGTGACCACCGAATCCGAAGGTATTGGTGATTGCTACATTGACCTCTCTCTCCTGAGCTTTGTTGAATGTAAAGTTCAGGTTGCCGTCAATCTTTTCATCATCGTCGCCATCGGCGTGGTTGATCGTGGGAGGCACAATATTGTCCTTGATGCTGAGAACTGTAAGCACAGACTCGAGCGCGCCGGCGCCGCCAAGCAGGTGGCCGGTCATCGACTTTGTAGAACTGATATTGAGTTTGTATGCGTGCTCGCCAAACACTTTCTTAATTGCCGCAACCTCGGCAATGTCACCTGCAAAAGTAGATGTTCCGTGAGTGTTGATGTAATCTACATCCTCGGGCTTGAGGCCAGCCTCATCGAGCGCATACTGCATAACTTTGGCCGCACCCTCACCCTCGGGCTGGGGAGCAGTCATATGGTAAGCGTCAGACGAAAGGCCTGTACCTGCAACCTCGGCGTAGATTTTCGCGCCGCGTGCAACAGCATGCTCATACTCTTCGAGAACAAGGCAAGCGCCACCCTCGCCCATCACAAAGCCGTCGCGGCTCTTGCTGAAAGGACGCGACGCACCCTGCGGGTCGTCGTTTCTTGTAGAGAGGGCGTGCATTGAGTTGAAACCTCCGACACCTACGTTACAGATTGCAGCTTCGGCACCACCGGCAAGCATCACATCTGCTCTTCCCAGACGAATCTGGTCGTAAGCATCGATGATTGCGTTCGAAGATGATGCACATGCGGATGTTGTCACATAGCTGGGACCTTTAAGGCCATACTTAATAGACAAGATTCCTGTTGTCATGTCTGTAATCATCTTGGTGATGAGGAAAGGTGTGAAGCGGGGGCCATTCTCTCTATTCTGAGCATAAGGGCCGAACTCCTCTTCGAATGCGGTCAATCCGCCGACACCCTCTCCGAAGATTACTCCGAAACGGTCGAGGTTCTCTTTCTCAAGGTCTATAGCACAATCGTTCATCGCCTCCATAGCGGCAGCAATACCATAATGAGAGTGATGACCAATCTTGCGTACCTCCTTTTTATCCAAATAAGCAGTTGCGTCGAAATTCTTAACCTCGCACGCAAAGCGGGTCTTGAACAACGACGCATCAAAGTGGGTTATAGGGCCGGCACCGCTCACGCCTGCTTTCGCATTCTCCCACAATGTGGGAACATCGTTGCCGATGGGCGAAACAGCACCAAGGCCTGTCACTACAACTCTTCTATGTTTCATTACGAAACGAAAGAATTATACAAAAAAGTATTAAGAGGGATTACTTGTTAGCAACCGCTTCCTCTACAAACTTAATAGCATCACCTACTGTAGAGATCTTCTCTGCGAGGTCATCGGGAATTGAAATACCGAACTCGTCCTCAATCTCCATGATAAGCTCTACTGTATCCAAAGAGTCTGCACCGAGGTCGTTTGTGAAGCTTGCCTCTGCTGTTACTTCTGACTCTGCTACTCCGAATTTCTCAACGATAATGCTTTTTACTCTTGATTCAATTTCTGACATAGTTGTATGTATTTTGTTAGTTTATGTGTACAAAAGTAGAACTATTTTCCCAATTTGCAAAGAAAAGTAAGAAAAAATCGCAAAAGATATTGCACATTTTGCGATTTTTGCGCAAAAATTTATTGCATTAGGAACATTTTCCTATAAAATATCTATTTTGTAAGCTGTCGGCTCGCGGCGGAAATTGTAGTTATTTCTCAGCTCCTCGAACTGCAGGGGGCTCTTTTTCAACGGCTCGGTGTCGAGCAAAGGATTATAGATGGCGAGGAACGCTTCGCCCTCGTTGGCAGCCTCGACAACCGGCTGCGACGGAGCAGAGAGTGCCGCCAATGGAACTTCTCCTTTATAATCTATAAATTCGGCGAACTTCTGAAGCACAATGTTGCTGGCATTCAGCTTGCCCTCGGCCGAGTATCCGGCAATGTGGGGAGTGGCAATGAAAGAAGCATCGAGCAGTTCGCGGTTAATTTCGGGTTCACCCTCCCAAACATCGAGCACAATATCGGCAACCTTGCCTTTTTTATACGCTGCAAGCAGTGCGGCATTGTCGGCAACGGGACCGCGCGAAGCATTTATAAAGAGAGGGGCACGCTGCAACGAGTCGAAGAAGGCCTCGCCCGCCAGATGGTAGCTTGGGTAGTCGCCGCCACGTGTCAGTGTAGGATGGAAGGTGACAGCGTCGCACTCGGCAGCAATCTGCGCGAGAGAGACGAAGCCTGTCTCGCCGGCAGCCTCACGAGGAGGGTCGTTGAGCAGCACACGCATTCCCGCCGCGCGTGCCCAACGAGCCACGCGCGAGCCGATGGCTCCGACACCCACAACACCCAGCGTAAGCTTGTTCAACGGACGGCCGCACTTGCGGCACCAAAGATAGAGAGACGACTGCACATACTGCAGCACTCCGCCAGCGTTGCAGGCAGGGGCACTCGTCCAGTAAATTCCGCGACTGCGGCAGTAGGCATCGTCTATATGGTCGTAACCGATGGTGGCGGTACCTATGAAACGCACAGCGCTGCCGTCGAGCAGAGAGGCGTTGCAGTAAGTGCGCGTGCGCACAAAGAGCGCATCGGCATCTTTTACGTCGGCAGCAGAAATATCGTCGCCCGCCTTTGCAACAACATCGCACCCCATAGCTGCAAGCGAAGCAGCAAGATAGGGAATCTTTTCGTCCATTACAATCTTCATGGTGTTCAGTATTTTATATAGGCAATTGCACAAAAATGAGGCAAAAGCCTTGAAAATCGACAAAGAAATTACAAAATTCAGGACAAAGATAATTAGTTTTTGATATTTTTTTGCCAAACTCGCAAACTTTAGTTAGTTTTGTGGAATATTAGAGTATAAACAGCCAAAAACAAGTTTATCTATGAAAACATTCACACAATTAAGCTGGCCCATATTCAACGAGGCTATTCTCGACTACCATAAGACTGACAATGTCGATACCCCCATACAGAATCCCTATCCTGTAAAAAGCATCGAATACTACCTTTATCTCAAATGCTGGATAGACACTGTACAGTGGCACTTCGAGGATATCATCCGCGACCCGGAGATTGACCCCGCAGAGGCACTCACACTGAAACGCCGCATCGACAAGTCCAACCAGGACCGCACCGACCTCGTGGAGCTCATCGACAGCTACTTCCTTGACATGAACAAGGATGTTACCCCCGCTACCGACGCAAAAATAAACACCGAGAGCCCCGCATGGGCAATCGACCGCTACTCTATCCTCGCGCTCAAAATCTACCATATGCAGGAGGAGGTTAACCGCGGCAACAAACAGTGCGAGGCGAAATTGGCAGTGCTCCTTGAGCAGAAGAAAGACCTTACAACAGCCATCGACGAGCTTCTTGCCGACATTGCTGCAGGACGCAAGTACATGAAGGTGTACCGTCAGATGAAGATGTACAACGATCCCTCGCTCAACCCCGTGCTCTATGGTGCAGGCAAAAAATAAGAAAAGCCCCGAAACAATACTCGTTACACGATTCTCGGCTGTGGGCGACATTGCAATGACAATTCCATTGCTCTACTCGCTTGCCGAGACCTACCCCGAGAAGAAGTTCATCTTCGTCAGCCGCGAGAGATTCGGGCAGTTCCTTGTGAACGCCCCCGCGAACCTTCTCTTCGAGGGAGTGGACCTGAATGCATACAAAGGTCTGGGCGGGCTCTACAACCTGAAGAAAAGGTTGATGAAGCACAACCCCGACGCCATTGCCGACCTTCACGACGTGCTGCGCACAAAGATACTGCGTCTCTATCTTAAATTGAGCGGAGTAAAATGCGCCGCGCAGGACAAAGGACGCGCCGAGAAGAGAGCCCTCACACGCGCCAAAAACAAGGACACCCGTCCGCTGAAAAGCACCTTCGAACGCTACCGCGAGACATTCGTGAAGCTGGGGCTCGACTTTACCCCCGACTTTGTGTCGCTCTTCGGTGGCGGCAAAGGTGACCTCTCTACACTGCAGCTGCCGCAGAAAGATGGCGAGCAGTGGATAGGAATTGCACCCTTCGCGCGTCACGGTGGAAAAATATACCCCATGGAGCGTCTCGAAAAGGTAATCGAAGGGCTGGCCGCAACCCCCGGGCTGAAGATATTCTGCTTCGGCAACGGCAAAGAGGAGCAAGCGATTGTCGACAAATGGTGCGCACGCTACGAAAATGTAGTCTCGTTCATCGGCAAGAGCGATTTTCGCGGAGAGCTCACGCTCATAAGCAATCTTGAACTTATGGTGAGCATGGACTCGGCGAACATGCACATTGCATCGCTCGTGAACACCCCGGTGGTATCCATCTGGGGCGCAACCTCGCCGCTCGCAGGATTCCTCGGCTGGCGCCAGCAAGAGAGCGACTGCGTGCAGTTGCCACTCGAGTGCCGCCCCTGCTCTATTTTCGGCAACAAGCCCTGCATATATGGCGACTACCGCTGCATGCACATAGAACCGCAGCTGGTTATCGACAAAATACTGAAAAAGCTGGAAAGATAAAAACCACCAAAAGACCGATGTTTATCGGTCTTTTGGTGGTTTTTACCGGCCACACAGAGAGCCCCGACTGCAAGAAATTTAATATAAAGGAGGAGGAGGCGCCTTCATGCTGAAAAGTACACTACGAATACCCAACGCCCATCTGCGCGCCACCTTTCGATCCGGGTAAACGTTCCCCACAATGTCTCAAGCTCACATTATTATATATACACGACTGCCGAGCATAGAAATCCGATTCATGACCATTTTGTAAATACGATAACAAAGAAGCCCCAAATAAAAGCATAATGATGAAAAGAAAGTTTATTTATTTGTTGTTTGTACTTTGTGTAATGACTCTAACTGCACAGAATGCCAAATACGTGAATATGTTTATGGGCTCCTCGGGCGACAACGGACAGCTGGCCCCGGGAGCAACAGTACCTTTTGGAGTAATATGTGTATGTCCCGACAGCGACCCCAATACACATGCAGGCTACAACTACGAGACAACAAAGGTTACGGGAATCTCTATCAATCGCCTGTCAGGCGTAGGTTGCAGCGGTGGCGGCGGAAACATACGCATACGACCTTTGCACCCTTCCAAGGAGCTGCACATCGACAAAAAGAGCGAGAGAGCAGTGCCCGGATATTATGCCACAGCATTTACAAATGGCATACAGGCCGAACTTACAGCCACCAACCAAATGGCAGTGGAAAAGTATGTATACCCTAAAGAGATTCCTGCGGCATTATGGATAGACTTCTCATCTTGCTTCGAGGCAGATGCGACATACGAATACTGTCAGGTGGCGCCCACCATCCTCGAAGGCTTCATCCATGCAAAAACAGTGTGCGGCCGAGGCATGTACAAACTATATTTCTCGCTGAACACCGACAAGCCCTTCAAGTTAAAGGAGATTGACGGCGAGCAGCCCTCTCTTGATTTCGGCAATGACGTGCGCAAAGTAGAAGTGCGCATCGCTGTGTCAGCATTGGACACAGAGGTTGCCCGCAAAGAGTGTGCCCGATGGGAGAAATACTCTTTCAACCGCCTGAAGAAGAATTCTTATAAAGAGTGGGAGGAATTGTTGGCTGCGGTAGACGTTAAAGGCGGCACCGACGACGACAAAGCCATCTTCTATACGTCACTCTATCGCGCATGCCTTAGTCCGGTAGACGTAACCTCGGCCGACGGCCGCTATTTGGGCACAGATGGCAAAGTGTACCGCGCCGATGGCTTCCGTTATTATAGCAATTGGTCGCTGTGGGATACTTTCCGAACAAAATTCCCATTGTTGGTATTGTTGAAGCCCGGCCAGATGCGCGACATTGCAACCTCGCTGTTGCATCTGTACCGCACAGGCAAGAAAGATTGGGCAACACTTAACGAATCGACACCTACCGTGCGCACCGAGCATGCTGTCATTCTGTTGCTCGACGCCTACCGCAAAGGCATCACCGACATCGACTTCAACATCGGCTATGCAGGAATGAAAGAGGAGATGGAAAGACTGCTGATGCGCAAGCCCGACCAGAAGATGGAGGCTGCCTGCGACTTGTGGGCAATGGCACAGATTTCGGAGATTGTGGGCAAAAAGGAAGATGCTGCCCTCTACAAAGAACGCGCCGAACGTTTGTTCGAAGAGACCTGGAAGAAAGAGTTTATGAATGTAGACGCCTCTTACGAAGTAATGAAAGGAAACGGTCTTTATCAGGGAACACGTTGGCAATACCGCTGGGCAGCTCCGCAATTTCTGGATAAGATGATAGAATGGGTTGGCAAGGATACATTGTGCGCCCAATTAAGCTATTTCTTCGACAACCACCTGTACAACCAGGGCAACGAGCCGGACATTCACGTGCCCTACATATTCAACAGATTGGGAGCACCTGAAAAGACACAGCAGCTGGTGAGCAATTTGATGACCGAGCCTATGATACACAAATACGGTGGCAATGCCGAGTTTAAAAAGCCCTATTTTGGCAAGGCATTCAAGAACCACCCTGTAGGCTACAGCCCCGAAATGGACGAAGACGACGGCACTATGAGTGCATGGTACGCTTTCGGTGCTTTAGGCTTCTATCCTATGTTGGTAGGCGACGAGCACTATGAACTGACATCACCACTTTTCGACAAGATTGTATTGCGTCTGGAGAATGGCAACAAACTTACAGTGCAGACTGTAGGCAGAGTGCAGAAAAACATGCCCATACGTTCAGTTACATTTAATGGCAACAAAGTTGAGGAGTTCCGCATTTCGCACAATGAGCTTATCAAAGGCGGAAAACTTATATTCAACTATTGATAATATTTACTCACATAGAAGAGAGACTGACTAAAAACATTAGTCAGTCTCTCTTTTAATATATAACCAATTATACAATAATGGACGAGTCTGCAGACTCGACCATTATTGTTATTCAGAGAAGAGGGCGTTCGCCCTCTTCATCTTTTATTCGATTACAGCTGCAAATCCACCGTTGCGCGCCATCTTAATGTGGAGCTTGGTGCCTTTGCTAACAGTAGACTTCTGCTGACGATAGTCCATAGCCATGCGTCCGGCATTGACGCCATCGACAAACGAAGTCATCTGCATGCTCTTGCCCTCGGGGAGAATGTCGAGAGTAACATCAAGCTCGCGCTCCTTGTCGTTGGTTATTCCACCGATGAACCATTTGTCGCCACGGCGTTTCGCCATTACAATATACTGTCCGGCCTCGGCAGCAAGTACACGTGTCTCGTCCCAGTTTACGGGAACGCCGGTGATGAAGTCGCGACAGTCGGGCCATGCATCGTAACGGCAGGGGTTATCCATCAACATCTGCAGATGAGTCTCGTAGAGAACAAATACCGCCAAATTGTGAACCTTTGTTCCCACACCCGCGCAGAATGGGCGGTTGCCATGATACGATTCAGGCTGATAGCAAATCATTGAGCCGGGAGTAAAGTCCATAGGACCTACGGCACCGCGAATGAAGGGAATCCATATACTGTTGCTGGGGCGACAACCGCCATTATACTCCATTCCGCGAACAGCCTCGTATGTAAGTACGTTGGGGTAACGGTACTCAAGACCGCTGGGGTGGAACGCTCCGTGGAAGTCAATCATCACATGATGCTCGGCAGCCTCTTTAGCCACGCGGTCGTAGAAATCGACCATCCACTGGTCCTCACGGTCCATAAAGTCGATTTTTGTTCCTACGATGCCCCACTCCTCGAATTTCTCGAAGAGATCCATATTGTGCTCAACTGTGAGCCAAGGCAACCACACCCAGATACCTACATTCTTCTCCTTTCCGTAGCGGATAAGCTCGGGCAGGTTCACAGCGGGGTTTGTGCGATAGGGGTCGCGAGTGTCAAGCGCCCAACCCTCGTCCATAATTATATAAGGAATACCGTTGCGCGATGCAAAATCGACAAAGTATTTATAGGTTTCGAGGTTGATACCACCCTTGAAATTCACATCGGGACCATAGGGAATACCGTTGAGCCAGTCCCAGCATGTGAGTCCGGGCTTAATCCAGCTTGTATCCTCAATCTGGCACTTCTGAGCAAGACGCATAGGCATTGTATTCTCGGCCAAACGACCATCCTCGCGAGTGATGAGCATGTAACGCCAAGGGAATGTGCGTGTACCGCTTGTCTTTGCTATATAATCGGCCTCTTTGATGATACGATGGCTGCGGTCGCCCCAATCCTCGTACTCGATGGGATTTTTGGGATGAATAGCCGAAAGGCTGTTGTCGGCGTTACCCTTGAGGAAAAGTCCGGGGTAGCTGCAAAGGTCGAACTCGCTGATAAGAATCTTCTGATTCTTGCCCATTACGAGCACGGGAAGCTCGGACATTCTATCCTCTTTTTTCCACTCATTGCTCTTCACAACAGAGTAGCTCTCCTCGCATCCGGTCTTGAAACTACCTGTCTGCTGCAACACAAGGTCGCAGTTGTCGGCAAGCTGGAACGCTGTATTCTCCTGAATAACCTCAATTTCGCCGCGAAGCGATGTTGTCATGCGGAAAGCAACACCATCGTTGTAGAGGCGGAACTCAACTGCGTAGCCGCCCTTCATTTCCAGCGTGAGCAGAGTGTAGTTGTTCTCTACCTGGCTGTATTTAAGAGGGAAGATGGGTGTCACAGTCTCTTTTACGCTGCGCACCTTTTTCTTTTTAAGAACGGGGTTTGCGCCCAAAGTCTTGTCGCGCAACTGCATTCCAATCACACTCTGCTTGAGCAGTGTCTCATTGTGGCTGACAACATCGTAGTAGATGCGGTCGGAGAGTGTCACGCTGACGCTTGTCTGTCCGTCGGGACTCTTGGCCGACACTACCTTCTGGGCATAGGCCGAGAGGCTGAGTGCAACCATCAGAATGAACGAAAAAATTCTTGCTGTCTTCATTTAAATAATATTTTACAGTTAATAGTTATTGTCGCATCAGAAACTGCCTTTTGCAGCACTATGTTGCAAAATTACACTTTTATTCTCCATTATTATCTTTTCTGACAAGAAAATTTCGTCCGGACTATACTTTTGACTATAAAAAAAGCGTGTGCACAATCAAATTGCACACACGCTACATATCATTTCAGTTTCTTTCCCGGAGCGGGATATTTTTTCGCAGCATCGTCGAGCACAAGCACCCAGTCGAGTGCCTCGCCATCGGTGGGAGGAGTAAAGGAGCGCTGCGAGCCGTCGTTTGCGAACTTGCCTATCTTGTCGGCCTTGCCTGTGCGCGGCGAGTACCACCAAGCGACTATCTTTTCGCCTTTGAGCATTTTCATGTTCACCGAGAATGTGCGGCCGAGAGGCGCGTACACCATTGCGTATGTACCTTCGCTGTCCATTGTCGCGACGAAGCGGTAACGTCCGGCACCGGGAACCGACGACCACACTTTATCCTGAACTATAAAGTCGGGGGCGGGCACGCGCGAGAAGTAGGGACGCGACTCCATCAGTCGCTTAAGGTAGACTGCCTGCCCTGCCGCAGGGCGGTCGAGAGCCTCGCGCCACGTCATTAGCGGCCTGTTAATGGGGCCTTTGTCATCGTCGTACATCTGCCACACAGAGTGGTGGCCGTATGTTACGCCCGCCGAGCCGTAAAAGACGCTCCAATAGAGGGTGCGGCGCACGTCCCACGAGCATGAGTGTCCCTCGTTGTCGGGATTGAATTCAAGCGGGTGATCCTCGTACAGTGGCTCAATCTCCATGATGGGCTTTGCAGGCGAGCGACGAAAATCGTCCATTATCTGCATATTTGAATTGTAGCGCTGGTTGTGTCCACTCTGACGGCCGTTGAACGACAGCCATTCGTCGCCATGGAACCATTTTGAGGATGTCTGCCAGCCTGTGGGGTGGAAAGTTATAAGATTCTCTTTGTCCACGCTGCGGATGCCGCGAGCCATTGCTCGTATAATCTCTTGCTTGTCGCCACCGTCGGGGTTGCGGTCGCCACCGAGTATCCATATTACATTATATTTCGAGTAGCGGCTGGCTATCCAACGGCCATACTGCTCGGCATTCTGGGCATTGAAAATGGGATTGTTGTCGTTCCACCAGCGTCCCCATGTGGGCAGCATTCCCACGTAGATTCCAAGCTCGTTGGCTGTGGAAACAATAAAATCCACGTGGTCCCAATAGTCATTCTGCTCGCCATCCTTGCAAGCGGGAGTCGCGGGGTTGCGACCTTCGAGCGGCAGATGGCCGTAGGCATTTACAGCGTCCACTCCGTCAAGCTCGGCAAGCGCAACAGCCTGCACCACATTGTAGCCCTTTGCGGCGCGATTTTTAAGATAGTGGAGAGCCTCGTCGCGGTCGAGACGATGAAAAAGTTCCCACGCAGTGTCGCCCAAATAGAAGAAGGGCTTGCCGTCGGCAGTCTGCAAATAGTGGCCATCGGTTGACACCTTCAGACGAGGAAGATTCTGAGCCTCAGTGCATGATAGGCTCAAAAAAGCTACCATTACTAAGAAAATAATTCGTCTCATAGTTTCAATTATTTTAAAGTTCTACATTTTTTGTTCGGGGCAGGATATTTCTTTGAAGCATCGTCCACCACAAGCACCCAATCTTTTACAACGCCAGGGGTGGGCGGAGTGAAGCGTAAGCTCTCCTTGTTATTTTTTATTTTACCTATTTTCTTCACTTTGCCCGTCGCCGGGTCGAACCACCAAGCTATCAATTTTTCGGTTTTCAACATAGTGCCTTTGATGGAAAAACTGCGACCGCCGGGATTGTAGACCATTGCATAGGAGCCGCCATCGTCTATAATTGCGGCTATATGAAAAATGCCTTCGCCCGGCACATTGTCGCCCTCGCACACGAGAAGTTCGGGGGCGGGACGACGCGAGAAGAAGGGGCGCGAATAGAATAGTTTTTTCAGCAACGGAATTTCGGCACCCGCGCCATCCTTTATAGTCTGTAGCCATGTGGTTGCAGCATCGTATTTGGGCGCAAAGCCATTCTTTGGGTCGTACATCTGCCACACACAATTATGGCCATACGCAACGCCGCACGCACCATAGAAAGCTGCCCAATATATTGAACGGCGGGCATTTGCGGCTGTGGAGTACCCACCCGCCTCGGCATTGTATTCTTCGAGCGCAACCTCGTACAAAGGCTCAATATCGGCCACCGGCTTTGCAGGCGAGAGAAGATAATTCTCGTAGGTCTTTATATGGGAATTGTACTCTCTCTGATGCCCACTCTGTCGGGAATTAAAGTCGAGCCAGCCATCATTGTGGAACCACGTTGCCGAGCTTTGCCACCCTGCCGGATGATAGGTTATTAGGTTGAGGTTGTCTATCTCTCTTATAGCCGCAGCCATTGAGCGTATTATTGTCTGCTTGGAGCCGTCTTTGGGGTTGCGGTCGCCGCCGAGCACCCAAATGAGATTGTATTTTCCGTATCTTGCGGCCATGTAACGAGCATACTCGGCCGCACTCTGCTCGTCGAAAAAGGAGTCGTCGTCGTTCCAATAGTGCCCCCATGTGGGCAAAAGTGCCACATATAAGCCTTGTTCATTAGCCTGCTCGAGAATATACTCAATGTGGTCCCAATAGTCATTTTGTTCACCCTCTATTGTATCCAAAAGATAGGGATTTTTATCTTTAAAAGGCTTGTTGCCATAAGCATTGGGGGTGTTCAGCCCGTCAAATTCGGATAATACCACTGTTTGTATAACATTGAATCCATGTGCCTTGCGCAACTTAAGGTAGCTGTCGACCTCTTCCCTACCAAGCCTGTGTATAAGTTCCCATGCGGTGTCGGCAATATAGTAGAATGGCTTGCCGTCGGCTGTCTGCAAATGGTGTCCGTCGGGCGACACTTGCAGACGCGGGAGGTTCTGCGCTGCGAGGGGCACCACACATAAAAGAGACATTGCAAACAGCAGATACAACCTTTTCATAGTCTATTTTTTAATCTTATACGCTTTTGGATTGAGCAACACACTCATTGTTAGCTTCTTAACAGCAGCCTCGTTCTTTTCGGTAAACGATGTTACATGCAATGCCTCAGTGCCTTCGCCGCGAACATCGCGCAGCTCTGCTCCCGAGAATATCCCCGGCAACCACGCATGTATGAAGCCACCATCGTGGTAACCATCGGCGTACCATCTGTTTTTATCGTTGCTGTACTCGCCACGATTGCGAAACTGATGCACCATGTGGTCGAGCATGGGGATTTTCATATTTGTAAGCAGTGCCCACTCGCCACTGTTCGCGTCATTGTCGCGTGCAAGAGCATTTGCGGGGCGCGGAAGCACATTCCACTCATTCTGGGCGCGCTTGCCTCGCCACCAATTATCGTCACCCCAACTGACGACACGGAAGTTCCGCGCAACAAGCTTCGATGCCCATTCATAATGCCCGTTGTACACGCGCACATCTGTATAATATACTATACATTTGTCGGCAATGGAGGGGTCGATGCAGAATGCCGATGCCAATGTTGCAGCCTGCCCACCCATATTTATAATAACGGGGCAATCGGGGTCTTTCTTATACTGCTCGTTTATAATCTTTACATATAGGTGTGCGGCGGCAGAGAGTTTCCTCTCGCCCGCCTTTTCACTTTCCGCCTCGGTGCCTACGGTTATTTGCGGCAGAAATTTCTCTTTTATTCCGCTGCGCAAAGCCGTCTCGCGCGAGTCGTAGGCTGTTTTTACCCAGTCGGGCTTCGAGAATCCCCATCCGTCAGTAAGCACCGGCGTTACTATCAGTGCGGCAATATTCATTCTCTTCAGCGACGCCATTGCGTACATCCACTCATCGTCAAAGACATCATCATAAACGTCATTGTCGTATATTACAGGGTTTTTAACTTTCTTACCCTCTTTCACTGTAACACCATGAATATACAGCCCCTGCGGGTAACCGGGACGGTTGAACCCCCAATCGCCAATTTGTGGGCGTTTGTTCATGCTCCAATCTTTTGTCTCTTTGTTCCAACGGGCAGCAGTTGCATTTGCCAACGAGACTGCTACAAGTACCCAAAGTAATAAAACTCTTTTCATAGCCACTATTTATTATGATGAATTACGCACGGCCATTATGCACTGTTATGCTACAAATATATACACAATCAGATTACGAGCAAAATTTTCGGACAAAAAAAATGTTTATTAACATATATTTCTTATTTTTGTAGCATAACAGTGCATAACGAAGCATTATGGAGAGAAAAA
Source organism: Bacteroidaceae bacterium (assembly GCA_017547585.1). Lineage (GTDB taxonomy): Bacteria > Bacteroidota > Bacteroidia > Bacteroidales > Bacteroidaceae > HGM04593. Next base: position 24,778 of record JAFYPH010000008.1, read on the forward strand.
CCTTTAAAGTAAACGACGACGCATCGAGTACCATATACAGCCAGCTGGCCGAGTTTATAGCCGACGCGATACACGCCGAGGAGATAAGAATAGGCAGCCGTCTGCTGTCGGTAAACGAGGCCTGCCGCACATACAATGTATCGCGCGACACAGTGCTTGCCGCATATAAACTGCTGCAGGAGCGCAACATTATAACCTCAATTCCCGGAAAGGGCTTTTTCGTCATCCGCAAAAACAGCGCCGAGAACCTGCGCATATTCACGCTGTTCGACGCAATGAACCAATACAAGGAGACTCTCTATCGCTCGTTGCTCGAAAACCTGGGCGAGAAATACGAAATGAGCACTGCGTTCCACTACTACAATGCCGAACTTTTCGACACCCTCGTAAGCAATGCCAAAGGAAAGTACGACTACTATATCCTGATGCCACACTTTAAAGAGGACGTCACGCACACTATCGACAAGCTACCCGCCGATAGAGTGCTGCTGCTCGACGCCTTTCCGCCGAACTACACAAACAACTGCGCCGCCGTTTACCAGAATTTCTACAGCGACTCGTACGAGGGGCTGAAGTCGATACTCGAGAAATTGCGCCACTACGAAGCACTGCACATTGTCTACAACGACAAGTTCCAATATATGCCCGCAGGGTACGTCGAGGGCGCCTACCGCTTCTCGGGCGAATTCCAATTCCCCGTATATGTAGAGCCCGGCTTTAACATGGACAACATACGCCCCGGACACTGCTATATGGCCGTGTCGGAGCGTGACCTTGCGGCAATCATCAAAAGCATCACCGCAAAGGGGCTGAAGATAAAGGAAGAGATTGGACTCATGAGTCTCGACGACACTCCCCTGAAAGAGGTGCTCATAGGCGGAATCACCACCCTAACCACCGATTTTGAGCTTATGGGCCGCACCGCAGCCGAGCTTATAAAGAATGGCGAACGCCGACGCATCGCCAACCCTTGGCGACTGCTCGACAGAGGAAGTTTGTAACCTCGCAACTATTCGCATTGCTAAACTTGCAAAAAAATCACTGCCCTTTTACGTCTTTTTTCGTCTGAATGCATCTTTACTGTAGAAACGTGAAAAATGAATCTACAACCATCATGAAAATAGAAGCGACAGACGAACTTACAAAAATAGTAGAAGAGGAGCTTAAAAACCTCTATCGCTACGCATACTATCGTTTGGGAGAGAAGCAGGATGCAGAAGACACGATACAGGACCTGTACGTATCGCTGCACTCAAAGATAGAGGCGGGACAAGGCATTGAGAATCTGAAAAACTACATCTACCGAGCACTATCGACAAATTGTACTCTGCTCTTGCGCAACCGCACAAAGAGCCGAATAGTGAGCATCGACAACATCGAGCACAATTTCGCCGAGGCGGAGCCAAAGAATCTCGAAGAGGAATTCACCCTTATAAATTCACTTCTCGAAGCAATCCCCGACGAGCAGAGTGAGGTTATAAGGCTGCACATACACGGCAGCAGAAGTTTCGTCGAAATTGCCGAGATTCTGGAGATTCCCGTAACCACCGCAAAATCACGTTTCAAATATGGCATTGAAAAGCTGAAAAGAGAATTTGAAAAAGCCGATTCATAAACAACAATCATTTAGCAATAGAATATTATGGAAAAGGATTTTGACTATATAATCGACGAAAAAGAGCAGAAAATAATAGAAATGCTCACCCCGAAACATTTGGAGCATACGATGAAATTGAAAAGGATTCCTCGCAAAAGCCGCACAGCCGGATGGCTGAAACAGCTGTCGGCGATAGCAGCGATGATTGCCATTGCATTTTTCATCGGGGCCCATCTGCTGCGACCGGACAGCGCATACTCGATGCCCGCAACCTCGAAAGAGATTCTAACGAATACCATAAAAGCCATCAGAGAATTGAGCAGCATCAGCATGGAATTCGATGCACGCATACAATCGGTAACACCCGACCATGCTGATTGTAGCACCACAGGCACTCCCGCAAAGTGCCGATACAGATGCATTCAAAATGAAGAGGGTGTCATTCAAAGAATCGATTTTGACTTTGACAGCATAAAAATATGCAACATCTATGTAAACGACACAGTGTTTATGTGGAAGGACAAGGAGCTTCTCTACAAGGGAATAAAAGAGAGCCCCACAGGCCTTAAAGGACTCACGAAGATAGAGAATATACTCGAAAAGTTCAGCGACTACAAAGATATTAAATTGGAGGAGAAAGAGAATATCACCACCTTGAAGCACGAAGCATCTATCGAAGGCGGCACACTTGTGACAGAGGGAAAATTTGACAGCCGCACAGGGTTTCTCAATTACTGCCGCGTCTTTTTCGCGTACGAGGGACACACATTCCCGATAGCAGAAAGCAAAAAGATGGAATACAATATTCCAATAACCAAAGAGGAAATGCTGAATGTTCAGTAGAGTCAATAAACAAAGAAACGCAACCGAAAGATTGCGTTTCTTTATTTTATAAGAATACCATATTAGAAACTCACCTTAAGGTATCGGCATCCATGCAAAGGAATGTTGCAATTGAGTTCATCGGCCGAGAGGTCTTTCTGACGCCATACGTCGCGGATAACCTTTGCGGGCTCCTTCGCGGGAATGAGGGCCTTCATATCCACCTTTTGGTCTTTGTCGCCCAAGTTGAAGATACCTACTGCAATGCTACCATCGGCCAAAGGACGGCTCCAGACTTCGATGTCACCATCCTGCAGTACGCGGTCGGCCTGCTTGCCCAGCATGTCCTGGTTGATGGCGTTAACCTCGTTGTTGCAAAGGAGATTCAGTGTAAAGTCGTCCATCTGTGCAATGTCGCAACCAATGAGCATGTTCGATGCGAGAATTGTCCACAGTGTAATGTGTGAATATTGCTCGTCGGGTGTCAGGCGGCTCTCGCGCAGCTCTCCTCTACCCCAACCTACTTTTCCGACAACCAGCATGTCCGGGTCGTTCCAATGACCTACAGATGAGTATTTCGACAATCCTACCTGCAGACGGAAGCCTACATCGCGTATCGAAGCCCATGTATCTTCAATGTCGGGAGCTGTGCGCCAGCTGTCGCCGTCGCAATAGAGGCCCCACAGATAAACTTGTGTTCCACCGAGAGGACCAAGGCTGTAGAAGATGTCGCGAGGCTGTTGGCGCAGATATTTCTGCATAAGCAGATAGGGACGGATGCAGCTTGCGAATCCCCAATCGTTGTTTTTATGACGCTCGCCCTCGTAGCTACACCAGTCGTATTTAAGGTAATCGACACCCCATTCGTTGTAAACTTCGGCATCCTCTTTCTCGTACCCGAGACTTCCCAGGTAGCCGCCGCAAGTTCTGGCGCCGGGAGTACTGTAAATTCCGAACTTCAATCCGCGTTCGTGGAGCCAATCGATCATTCCTTTCATCGAGGGGAACTTTTCATTTGCATAGAGCTTGCCGTCGGGGGTACGCTCGGCAGCTTCCCAGCCATCGTCGATGTTAATGTAGTTGTATCCGTGGTCGGCAAGGCCTTTGTCGATAAGCGCCTGTGCCGAAGCTATCACCTTCTCCTGTGACACGCTCAATCCCCAGCAGTTCCATGAGTTCCAGCCCATGGGAGGAGTCAGGCCTCTCATATTCTTGCCCACCTTCAGTGTAAATTTCTGAGAAGCTTTTCCTTTGGCATTCTCGGCAGTAACGGTGAAAGTGAGGTCGCCGGCCTCGGCGATTTTTCCGCTCAACACTCCATCGTTCACTGTAAGCTGAAGACCTTCGGGAAGGTCGTCGCAAGCGAATTTCATGGGGCGTTCACCCGACACGGGGAAACGGTAAATGATAGGATGACCGGGGGTTACTCCAAATACGGGAGTTCCGTTGAAACGGGGAGCAGCGGGAGCGGGAGGCGTCAGGGCATATTTCAGCTGCTTGCTCTCGCTAATCACCTTGCCTGTCTTTGCATCTGTGTAGGTTGCTGTAAGCTGATACATTTTGTCCATGCTGTAGGGCACAGAGACAACGGTAGGCTTGTTGCGCTTGATAGTGATTTTTTTGTTGATAGACTTTACAACATCACCTGTCTCGCGGTCGGTGATAGCAACCTCGAGTTTTCCGCTCACAGATGTTGCATACTTGTTGTTAATCTCAATATCGTAATGGTACTTTCCAACATTTGTGTCGGTGAGGCGCATAGATAGGCCATCGGCAGCATTGGGGCAATAGATGTTCAAAGGATTGTCGTACAAGCCTCCAGAATTATCACGGTTGTATATACGTACGGCAATCACATTATCTTCGTCCCAACGAATACCACCCTTCTTTGCATCGACAGCATAGTAGCGTTCCTTTTCGTAAGCACCCAAATAGCCTGCAGTATCTGTAGGCATAAGGCCTGTAGAGCCAATGAGCTTGCCATTAAGATAGCATTCATCCACGTCGTCGGCCTTGGGAATATTGAAGATTACAACATTTTGTTGGCTCGCAGACTCCAACAAACTCTTGGGAATATTCACGTGTATGCGGTACCAAGCGTATGAATCGTGGTGATAGGGCAAACCCTGCTCGTTCCAATACTTTGTGATACTAAACTCTTTCCAAGAACTATCATCAAATTCGGGATTGGCCCAATTCATGTTATCGCCCAACATGAAAAGCCCCTTGCTGACGCTGATTTTTTCGGAAGCATTTGCAACCGCTTCGCGATTCTGCGCGCTCACCTGCAACCCTATCAGGGCCAATAGTGCAACCAAAAATAGCTTTTTCATTATTACTTCGAGAGGCCCAGAATGTTAATATCTTGACATTATAAAGTAGCCGGAGCCTCATTAATTGCTACTATAAATGTATCATTGTTAATTTTCGTAAAGGTAGCAATTAATTTTAGAAAAAATAATAAGGGCTCGATATTTTTACCGAGCCCTTATTGATTGTATTACTTTATATATTTCTGTGCCTTCAGTTCCTCGGCTACCGTCAGGAGTTCGTCGTACCACTCTTGTCCGAAACGCTCGATGAAAGGCTGCTTCAGGAATTCGTATACGCGGATACCCTCGCGACGGCCCTTTATCATTGCGTGACGACAGACGTCCCACTTGTGGAAATTGACCGATACAAGGTCGCCCACCTTACCCAGACGCGCCGGATAGAGGTAGCAGCTGATGGGCTTGCGCCAGTGGAAGCGTCCTTCGTTGAAGGCCTTCTCTATGAGGCAGAGGGTGCAACCTTTGCTGTCGCGTGTGGCAAAAACACAATCTTTGCCATTGACGATGGAGGTTACAAGGTCGCCGTCGGGGTCGCTGTAGACAACGCCCTGCTCGGCAACAACGGCACACGCCTCGCCCGTCATTTCACTCTCGACAAGCGGGAGAGCCTCTTCGAGTTTCTCGACCTCGTCGAGTGCCACGGGAGCTCCTGCGTCGCCCTCGACACAGCAAATACCTTTGCAGTGTGAGGGGTCGCAGCAGAAATACTCTGTAAAAATATCGAACGAGACGATTGTATCGCCTATCTGTACCATATTATATTCCTTTAATTAGATGAGCGAAGTTCCTGTCATGTCTGCAGGTGCCTCCAAGCCCATAATCTTGAGGATTGAGGGAGCAACGTCGGCCAAAATACCGTCCTTGATTGTTGCGTTCTTGTCGTCTGTTACATAAACGCAGGGAACGGGGTTCAACGAGTGAGCAGTGTTGGGCGAACCGTCTGCGTTCACAGCATTGTCGGCGTTACCATGGTCGGCGATGATGATTGAGTCGTAACCGTGAGCCTTTGCAGCCTCGATTACATCCTTAACGCAAGCGTCAACTGCAACAACAGCCTTCTCGATAGCCTCGTAAACACCTGTGTGACCAACCATGTCTCCGTTGGCGAAGTTCACTACGATAAAGTCGAACTTCTCTGTTGCGATAGCCTCGACGAGCTTGTCCTTAACCTCGTAAGCGCTCATTTCGGGCTGGAGGTCGTAGGTTGCAACCTTGGGAGAGGGAACGAGAATGCGCTCCTCGTTGTCGTAGGGAGTCTCGCGGCCACCGTTGAAGAAGAATGTTACGTGAGCATATTTCTCGGTCTCGGCAATGTGGAGCTGTTTCAAGCCCTGCTTAGCAACAAACTCACCGAGTGTATTCTCGACATTCTCTTTGTCGAAGAGGATGTGTACGCCTGTGAATTTTGCATCGTAGGGAGTCATACAGTAGTACTGCAATCCGGGGATTGTCTTCATGCCTGCGTCGGGCATGTCCTCCTGTGTGAGTACGATTGTAAGTTCCTTTGCGCGGTCGTTGCGGTAGTTGAAGAAGATAACTGCGTCACCCTCGGCGATGCGAGCGTCGTATGCAGTGTTCACGATGGGAAGGATGAACTCATCGGTAACGCCCTCGGCGTATGACTCCTCGACAGCAGCAACCATATTGTCGGCTTTCTTGCCCTCGCCCTCTACGAGAAGGTCGTAAGCAATCTTCACGCGCTCCCAACGTTTGTCGCGGTCCATTGCATAGTAACGGCCAATGATGGTAGCAACCTTCATTTCGCTCTTAATCATGTCTGCGATGAAGCCTGCACCGCTCTTGGGGTCGGTGTCACGGCCATCCATGAAGCAGTGAACGTATGTCTCGGCAACACCCTCGTCAACTGCCATCTTGTACATTGCATTCAGATGCTCGAGTGAGCTGTGAACGCCACCGTCCGATGCAAGACCCATGAAGTGGAGCTTCTTGCCATTCTCTTTAGCGTAACGTACAGCCGAAACGAGTTCGGGATTCTGACGGATAGTGCCGTCTGCAATGGCGCGGTTGATTTTCAAGAGGTCCTGATAAACTACGCGGCCGCCACCGATGTTAAGGTGACCAACCTCGCTGTTACCCATCTGTCCTGCGGGGAGACCTACATTCTCGCCGCTAGCCTGCAACTGAGAGTTAGGGTAGTTCTGGATAAGATAGTCCCAATAGGGAGTGGGAGTGTTGAAAATAACATCACCTTTACCGTTGTTACCGAGGCCCCAGCCGTCCAAAATAACCAAAAGAGCTTTCTTTGTCATATTAATTCTATATTTTAATTAGTCGGATATTCGCTTAATTGTGTGCGAAGATACAAAAAAAGTATCATTTTTTCAGCCGTTTCAAACATAATAGTGCAAACAATGATTAAATATTGTAAATGCGGTGTATAAAATCGCAAAAAAGAGAGCGTGACGGTTAAAAAAAGGCTATCTTTGCAAAATAAAGATTGCAACATTTGCACACTATGAGTCACCCATTGGATATTTTTCGCCATTGCCCCGTCTGCGGCAAAGAGGGCTTTGCCATAAACAACGTAAAGTCGAAAAGATGCGAGGGCTGCGGATTCGTGCTCTACTTTAACGCAATTTCGGCAACGGTTGCCGTGATTATGAACGAGAAGGACGAGATTCTTGTGGCGCGACGCGCCAAAGAGCCCGCAAAAGGGACACTCGACCTTCCGGGAGGCTTCGCCGACAGCATGGAGACTGCCGAAGAGGCTGTTGCCCGCGAGGTTCTCGAAGAGAGCGGCCTGCGCGTGACAGAGACAAAATACCTTTTTTCGCTGCCCAACAAATATCTCTATTCGGGATTCGAAGAGCACACGCTGGACATGTTTTTCCTGTGCAGGGTAGAGCCCGGCGACTGCCCCGTCGCCAACGACGACGTCGAAGAGCTTGCATGGATGAGCCTCGACGACATTCGTCCCGAGCTTTTCGGGCTGCAATCCATACGCAGGGGAATTGAACTTTTAAAGGAGAAGAAAAACGAAATAAAAAATAAAATATGAAAAAGACACTTATTCTGTTACTGCTCTCGGGCTTGGGATTTTCGGCACAGGCGGCCGACGGCCTGACATCGGAAAAGCAGTCGGCACTGATAAAGGAGTGCACACGTCTGCACAACGGAAGAAACTACAAGACAGCCTTGACGCTGCTCGACAAGATAGATGAAAAAAACCTCAACAGTGCACAGCTGCAGGAGGTCTCTTACCTGAAGGCGACAACAACATTTGCCATCGATCATCTGCAGGGTCGCGGACTCATCCTGGAGCACCTCGACAACTACCCCGAGAGTGCGAAGCGCGAGATTCTGTCGGCGCTCGTGGCCGAGTCGTACTATTTCTCGCACGACTTTGAAAAGTCTGTCGAGTGGTTCGCAAAGGCCGACGTTCACCGTCTCGAAGCAGACGAGCGCGACCGCGCCGACCTCTACAAGGCCCTCGCAATGCAGGAGTGCGGACAGAGTGAGCAGGCAATAGCCATCCTGAGCCGTCTGCGTCAGACAAGCAAGAAGTACGAGAGCGACGCTATCTTCCATCTTGCGGCAATCGACTACTACAATGACCGTCTCGACAGCGCCTACGAGGGATTCAAGACTGTGGAGCTCGACGACAAATATCACTTGGACGTGCCCTACTATCTTGCATCAATCTACATTAAGAAGGGCGAGTATGTGCGCGCCGAGAAGCTCGCAAGAATGTTCCTCGAGCACAATGGCAGCCTGCCGCAGGCACTGCCCATGCAGCAGGCATTGGGAGCAGCCCTCTTCGGACAGAAAAGATACAAAGAGGCAATCGCGCCGCTGAAAAAATACATTGACGAGTACGAGAAGCCCCAGCGCATCGCATACTATCAGCTGGGATTGAGCTATTTCCAGACGGGACGCTACAAAGAGGCAGTCACTACCCTGGGAATGTCAACAGGCAAGAGCGACGCAATCACTCAGAATGCCTACCTTCACATGGGTATCATAGAGCTTAACTTCAACGACCTCACAAAGGCGCGTCTCGCGTTCGAGCAGGCAGCTAACATGAACTACGACAGCCGCATACGCGAGGAGGCCCTCTACAACTATGCATTGTGTATCCACCAGACACGATACTCTCCCTTTGCCGAGAGCGTTACGGTGTTCGAGCGTTTCCTGAACGAATACCCCAATTCGCCCCACGCATCACAGGTGAGCCAGTATCTTGTAGAGGTGTACATGAACACACGCAACTACGACGTTGCACTGCGCTCGATAGAGAAGATTCGCCGCCCCTCGCGTGCAATCCTCGAAGCGAAGCAGAAGGTACTCTACCGTCTGGGTGTTCAGGCGTTCATAGACAAAGACCTGAAGGGCTCGATAAACTTTATGGATCGCTCGATTGAACTCTCGTCGTACAACCAGCAGACACACAATGACGCACTCTATTGGAGAGGCGAGGCCTACTATGCGCTCAACGACTACGCGTCGGCAGCAGGCAGCTACAAGGCAGCCGTGTCGGTGCGAGGCAACAACAGCACAAACGCACTCTACGGCCTTGGATACACATATTTCCAGACAGAGAAATATGGCGAGGCGATGACACACTTTAACCGTTTCTTGCAGCAGGCACCCGCAAGCGAGAAGGCGCTGCGCTCGGACGCATACAACCGCATAGGCGACTGCCACTTCTACAACAGGTCTTACGCAACAGCCGAGCAGTATTACCGCAAGGCTGCCGAGACAGACGATTCGCAGGGCGACTACGCACTCTATCGTGGCGCAATCACCCAGGGATTGAGCAAGGACTACGCAGGAAAGGTTGAGACTCTCAAGCGCCTCATCAACAATTTCCCGCAGAGCACATACGCCGAGCAGGCATTCTACGAAATGGGACGCGCCTACGTGGAGCAGGAGAGATACGAGCAGGCTATCGCCTCGTTCGACGAGCTTGTGAAACGCTACCCCAGCAGCTCACTTGCGCGCAAAGCCGCAACAGAGACTGCAATGATATACAACCAGACAGGCAACAACGACAAGGCTATTGCCGCATACAAGAAAATCATTGCCACCTACCCGCAGAGCGACGAGGCACAGATTGCCGCTCAGGACCTGAAGAACATCTACGTGGACCTGGGCAAGGTGGACGAGTTTGCCGAGTTTGCAGCGAACACCCCCGGAATGCGCGCGGTGGAGAGCAGCGAGCGTGACACACTCACATACGTTGCCGCCGAGAAAATATACAGCCGCGGAGAGATTGCTCAGGCCAAGGGAGCCTTCCAGAAATACCTGCAGAGCTATCCTCAGGGCTCGTTCACACTCGACGCACACTACTACCTGGGAATCATCTTCTACAACCAGCAGGCACCCGCCGATGCACAGCTGCACTTTGGAAAGGTAATCGCCTTCCCCGACAACAAGTACAGCGAGGATGCAATGGCACTCTCGTCCGAGCTTTACTACAAGGCCGGCAGCTACCGCGAGGCGATGAACCTGTACAAACAGCTCATTGCAAAGACCAGCAACAACGAGCGCCGTCAGGCGTGCCGCATGAACCTGCTGCGCTGCGCCTACAACCTGAACGAGGGCGGCGAAGTGTTGGCAGTGGCGGGCGAACTGCTTGCCGCAGGCAATCTGTCGCCCGAGTGGACACGCGAAGTGTACTACGACCGCGCAAAGACCCTCATACGCGAGAACAAGGCCAACGAGGCTATTGCCGACCTCAAGAAACTCGCAGCCGACACACGCACACAGCAGGGTGCCGAGGCTAAATATATGCTCGCACAGATATATTTCAACAACAAGAAATACGACGATTGCGAGAAAGAGGTACTCAACTACATTGAGGTGAGCACTCCCCACGCCTATTGGCTCGCACGCAGCTTCGTGCTTCTGGCCGACCTTTACATTACCCTCGACCGCAAGATGGAGGCCAAGCAGTATCTGCTCTCGTTGCAGAATAACTACACAGGCAACGACGACATTGCCGGACGCATAAAAGAGCGTCTCGACAAGCTCGCAGCCGAGGAGAATCAGACAGTTACACAACAATAATGCCTACGATAATGAAAAAGACAGTAATATCAGCCATTGCGGCACTGTTTGCGGCAACAACATTTGCACAGACAGACTCACTGAACGCCGTAGTAAAAGTAGAGAACGACTACAACCCCATCATTGTAAAAGCTGTGAAACAGAGTTTCACTCCGCAGATAGAAATGCCCACCGACAACACCCCGCTCGACCTTGTATTCTCGCGCACAGCGACACCCTTCGAGCGTTTCGTGAGCAACCGCGACCTCACCAACCTGCTGCCCACACAGGAGGCTGTGTACAATGGCTTTGCGCGCTTGGGCTACGGCAACTGCAACAACGTGGATGCAAAATTGGGCTACCGTCTGGATGTAAGTTCCAAAGACGTAATCAATATTTTCGCGTCGCTCACAGGATTCAGCACCACCCTCGACGGAATCACCGTAGACGATTGGAAGTCGCGCTTCTACGACACATGGCTGACAGCCGACTACACCCACCGCTTCAGAGGATTGTCGCTGAACATTCTCGCCGGAGCCAACAACAATGTGTTCAACTACCAGCCGGTGGCACCCTTCACAGCTGCCGACACCGACAAGCAGAATAACAACGACTTTCGCCTGATGGCACGCGTAAAATCGCACCTCGCAGGCCCCATTTCGTACAATGCCAACATCGGCTACCAGCTGCACACACGCAAATACTCGTCGGGCATGAAAGAGCGCATAAACGAGAATCAGTTTACAGCCGGAGGCGAGTTTGCATTCGAGCCCGACAACGAGACTGTACGCAAGTTCGGCATTAACGCCACACTCGACGCGTTCACATACAACGATGCGCTGCAGCCGCAGTTCGCCGACGGATACGACAACTATCTTTCGGTACGCACCAACCCCTTCATGGACTTCCGCTTCGACACATGGAAACTGCATCTGGGTATCCACGCTGACGTGCTCACAGCCAACGGCAAGAAGTTCGTTGTTGCCCCCGACGTTAAATTCGAGGGCCCCATCAGCGACGAGATTACATTCTATGCAAATGCAACGGGCGGCAACCGTCTGAACACCTTTGCGTCGTTTAACGAGCAGTCGCCCTACTGGGGCTACAAAGAGGGAGACAAGCAGCTTACCCCCACATACGACGTCTTCGACGTTGAGACAGGAATGCGCATGGGATTCGAGCCCTTCGCCATACATCTGTTCGTCGGCTACGACTACAGCAAATACAATCTGCTGCCCACAGCAACATTCATCCACCCCACAGGACTCGTCTACACAGACTTTGCACAGGATGACACTCGCAAGTTCTACGTTGGCGGAAAGGTAAGCTACGACTACAGCGGCTGGCTGAATGTAACAGGCGACGCACGCTACAACAAATGGAGCTGCGACGGTGCCGATGAGCTTTTGCTCTTCACCCCCATGGTCGAGATTAACGCACAGGCACGCGCACGCCTCTACGAAGGACTCTATTTTGGCCTCGGCTACAACTATGCACGCTACACAAAGGGCGGCAAAGAGCGCATAAAGAACATGAACAACCTGAACACACACATAAGCTACAAGTTCCACAAGCAGTTCAACGCATACATTCAGGCGGACAATCTGCTGAACAAGGACTATTTCAGCTATGCAGGTTACATGGCAAAGGGTATCAATTTCCTTGCAGGCGTAGAGTACAATTTCTAACAGAGACAACATTTACAGAAACAGCATGATGCATTTTTAACTGCATCATGCTGTTTTTACTATAATTAGGCTGTCGATTCCATAAAAAAATAGTAATTTTGCACCGCAAAATCGAGAACAAGGCAATCGGCACCATTTTTGCGCACTAAAATACTGAAAGTACACACATTATAATTTAATATCTAATCAAACTAAACATGAAAAAAATCTTTTCATTCGTTGCAGCAACTGCTCTTGCAGCAGGCATGCTGACATCTTGCCAGCAGGGCGTACAGCCCAACACCCTTACAGAGGCAGAGAAGGCCGAGGGTTGGCAGCTTCTTTTCGATGGTCAGACACTCGACGGCTGGCGCAGTTACAACCGCGACACACTCGCAGGCGGCTGGCACGTAGTTGAGGGTTGCATCCAGGCATCGGGCGAGGGAAGCGACGGTCACGGTTACATTGTAACAGACAAGAAATTCGCTAACTTCGAGCTCGTTTGGGATTGGAAACTCACAAACGGCGGAAACAGCGGAATGCTCTACCACGTTGTTGAGCGTCCCCAGTTCAGCGTTCCTTACGTAACTGCACCCGAGTATCAGCTTATCGACGTTGAGGGCTGGGAGCAGAAGAACGCACCCGCAAAGTTGGAGGATTGGCAGAAGATTGGCGTAGACTACGCAATGCACCTCCCCGACTACAGCAAAATGCACATCAACCCCGTTGGCGAGTGGAACTCATCAAAGATTGTATTCGACAATGGTCACGTAGAGCACTGGCTCAACGGCGAGAAGATCGTTGAGTTCGAGGCTTGGACAGACGATTGGTTCGTTAGAAAGGCGAGCGGCAAATGGACAATGGCTCCCGAGTATGGATTGTGCAACACAGGTCTCTTGTGCTTGCAGGACCACGGCGACCCCGCATCTTTCCGCAACATCAAGATTAAGGAGCTCCCCGCAAAAGAGCGCGCAGCTGCCGAAATGTTCAACGGCAAAGACCTCGCAGGTTGGGACACATTCGGCAACATCAAGGCATCGGTTGACGCCGAGGGTAACCTTGTAGTTGAGAATGGCGAGGAGAAGACAGAGGCTTGCATCGCTACACGCAACTACCTCTACGACTTCGACTTCTCGGTAGACGTTAAGAGCGAGGGCAAGGAGTGCGCTCCCATCTGGTTCCACGCATTCGTTCCCAAGAAGGGCAAAGAGTGGGGCGAGATTGCAGGTTGGAAGTTCGAGATTCCCGAAGAGAAACTCTCTCTGTTGAAGAAGGGCGACTGGAACAACTTCCGCATCACAGTGAAGGCAGGCAAGGTGAACACATTCATCAACGGCGAGGCTGTTGCAGAGTTCACAGACGAGGCTCTGAACACTGTTCCCGGACGTATCCTCATGCAGGTTAAAGAGGGCGCAGAGACAAAGATGCTCTACAAGAACTTCAAGATTGCCAACATCTAATATTGTTCGCAAAAATATTGCTTATCGGGGCTCGCTGCGGCGGGCCCCGATTTTTTGTTGCCACGCTGCAAGCAGACGAAAAAACATCCTGCGCAACATACTCTTTCGATAATCGACAAAAATATTGTTTTTATATTTGATTTTGCTTACCTTTGCTCTAAATGACAAAAGCAGGTTAAAATAGTTTCTTTAAGCATAGAGTGATGAACGACAGTATAGCTCAATTAGGTGTATGGATTTCGAAGCATAAGTATCTTTTTGTTACTATTGCTTTTCTGGTGATTATTATTTTCCTCGACGAGAATAATATGATGAAACATATACAGAACAAACGCGAGATTGCGACGTTGGAGTCGGAGAAGGATGCCTTGCAAGAGGAGTTTGACGAGCTCTCGCGCAAGCTCGAAGAGCTTGACGCCGACCCTGTGCTCATAGAGAAGATTGCCCGCGAGCGCTACGGAATGCACAAGAAGGGCGAAGAGGTTTTTATTTTTGACGATTAAGCAGTTTATTGTATGAAGATACGTGGAACACTTGCAATAATTGGTGCGATATTGATACTCGCAGGAGCTGTGCTGAAAATGTCGTGGAGCGACACAGCATCGTACATCTACACGTTCGGAGCGATACTGTTTGCCGTAATGCAGTACCTTAACAGGGTGCGCGGCGGCAATTTTGCACTGCGACGCCTTGTAACCATGCAGACGATAGGCTCTTTCGCGCTTGTGGCGGCAGGAGTGCTCATGTTCACGCACATCAGAAACGAGTGGATGATTGCAATGACAATAGGCGCACTGCTCGAACTTTACACTGCCTACCGCATTCCTGCAGAAATGGAGAAATAAACAGCCACCACAATTCATAAAAACAGAGAATTTATGGAGAAGCAGGCTCAATATATTAAAAGCATAGAGATTGACTCTCTCTGGAACAACCGCAAACATATTTTGTGGAATCTGCGTCCGGACGTTAACATCCTCAGCGGCAGCAACGGACTGGGGAAAAGTACCATCATCAACCGCTCGGCGACGCATCTTGACATTCTGCGCACGCATCGTCTGTCGTCGTCGCCCGAGGATGGAGTGCGTTTCGTCTTCTACCCCGAGGATGCAAATATCATCAATTTCGACGTCATCCGCAGCATCGACCGCCCGGTGCTCAACAGCGACCTGCTCGAAAAGATGTCCGACGTCAATGTGCGCACAGAGCTCGACTGGCAGCTCTACCAGCTGCAGCGCCGCTACCTTAACTATCAGGTGAACATAGGCAACCGCATCATACGCATGCTCACGGCGGGCACCCCCGAGGAGCAGATGCAGGCAGGCGAGCTCTCGAAACCCAAGAGCATCTTTCAGGACATGATAGACGAGCTTTTCCGCGAGACGGGAAAGACCATCGTGCGCGACAGCAACGAGATTTTCTTCATGCAGTATGGCGAGAAGATTACCCCCTATATGCTGTCGTCGGGCGAGAAACAGATGCTGGTGATACTGCTTACGGCACTTGTGCAGGATGGCCGCCCCGGAGCGCTGTTCATGGACGAGCCCGAAATTTCGCTGCACATAGAGTGGCAGCAGCGCCTCATCACCCTCATACGCACCCTGAACCCCAACGTGCAGATTATATTGTGTACACACTCTCCGGCAATAATCATGGACGGATGGGTGGACGCCGTAACAGAAATTGCCGACATCACACAGTAGCGTACAGCACCACTGTACCCGTCGGCGGAAACATCTATTGCCATGAAACCCAAGCCCCTGACGAAATATCTGAACTCCGACTTTGTGGCGGCAGCGAATGCCCTGCGCCCCAAAAAGGCGCAGCACCGCATTGTGGCCTACGTCGAGAGCTACGATGATATCTCTTTCTGGCGAACACTCTTCGATGAGTTCGAGAGCGAGAAGATTCATTTTGAGGTGATGCTCCCCGCACGCACCAACCTGTCGAAGGGCAAGAAACAGGCAATGATGAACATGCTGGGCTCGGCATTCGGCAAAAACATGATTGCCTGTGTCGACAGCGACTACGACTATCTTATACAGGGAACCACAGAGACCTCGCGTCGCATGATAGAGAGCCCCTATATTCTGCACACATACACATACGCGATAGAAAATTACCAATGCTACGCCGAGGGGCTGCATCAGGTGTGCGTGCAGTGCACCCTCAACGACACAAAGATTCTGGACATTGCAGAGTTCATGAAGATGTACTCACGAATATGCTTCCCGCTCTTCGTGTGGAGTGTGATGCTCTACCGCGTCCACGACCTGAGCACAATGCCTCTGCTGAAGTTCAGCGACATTGTGAAGCTGACATCTTTCACGCTGGGGCACCCCGAGCAGTCGCTCAGGCAACTGAATCAGCGTGTAAAGCACAATCTTGCGATGCTTGCGCGCCGCCGCCCCGACCTGCGCGAGAAATTCGAGGCCCAGAAAGAGGAACTCCTGAAGCTGGGCGTTACCGAGGAGACTACCTACCTTTACGTTCAGGGCCACCATCTGGTGAGTGGCGTCGTCCTGCGCATTCTTTCGCCTGTGTGCCGCAGTCTGCGACACTCGCGCGAAGAGGAGATTCAGCGTCTCGCCTATCATCGTGTGCAGTGCACGAACGAGCTTTCGGCCTATAGAAACAGTCAGTGTGACATTGCTTTTGCCTTGCGGCGAAACACTAATTATAAGGAGGCTGCGCCTTACGAGAGGTTGCGCGAGGATGTTCGTCGTCTGTTGGAGAGTATTAATAGGTAGTGTCTAATTATAGTGATTGAGGGCGAGGTTACCTTTTTATAAGGTTAATCTTACCCTTATTTTTTATTGCAATACGAACGGTCGTTTTTTCTATATGTTCTTTTGGCGGCAAAAGAATCAAAAAGCGTGCAAGCGAATACAATGCAAGCAAACTTGTATTATACTCGCTTGCACGAGCTTTACGACGACGGAAACTTTAGTTTCCCAAAGGAGTGCCAAACTTGCGAGGTTCCGTAAGGCCGGGGGCGTTCGATGATTATATATTTCATACGCCCTCCGTCGCAGCCGTAAACGTCTGCTCCTCGTCCCTCTAATCTTAGAGGGACAGTTTTTTAGTTACCGATGCCCAGCATTATAAACTGCAAAGGTTACTTTAAAGAAATACAGCACTGTCAAAATCACAGGCAACG
>JAFYPH010000062.1 GCA_017547585.1 Bacteroidaceae bacterium
ACTGGAACTTAAGAAGTATATCCATTACTACAACAATGATAGAATAAAACTGAGACTAAAAGGAAAGAGTCCGGTACAATACCGAACTCTTTACCAATAAATTTATTTATTAATCCGTCCAACTTTTTGGGGTCAGATCAGGCACGCTTATTTTTGTTATTGGCTTTTCTATTCGGCCTTGTAGAATAGCAGTGCCGAGCCGGGAGCCTTGTCGAATGTAATCTCCACTCCCTCCATCAGTTCCGCGCCGCTCTTGGTGAAGGTGGCATTTGTGTCGTCGTCGGTGAGTGTGTAGCTCTTCTCGGGGCACAATCCTCTCAACTTTACGGTGAGTTTCTCGGGTGCGTTTGCTCCGCGACGGAAGGCGAATATGTATCCGCTGTTGTCGCTCACTCTGTTAAGCTGATAGGCGATGCTGTGGTCGTCGCTCGTGAGGTCGCCGTCGCCACAGAGGGGGTAAAAGTCCTCCAGGAAATACTGCTTCAGTCTCTTGAACTTTGCAACAACCGCCTGCATGTCCTTGATACTGAATCCTCCGCGTTGGGTGTTCTCCCAGTTGAGCACCGTTGCGCTGCTGATGCTCGAACGCCAATGGTAGGGGTCGGTGCTGTAGAGTCCCGTGCCGTTCAGGGGCAGGAACATATTCAGATTGTACGTCTGATTCTGATAACCGTTGGGCTCGCCATAGTGGTAATCGGTTCTCCACAAAGGGAGCGAACGCGAGGTTGTCTCGAGGTCGAGACGGCGGCCGCCGCTGGCACAGTTGTCAATCTGCATTTCGGGGAAACGTGTGAGCAGATAGTCCCAATAGCGGTACAATCCCTCAATGTGGCGTATTTCGCTGATTCCCTTGCGTCCCTCTTTTTCGTCCTTCAGATTCCAATATCCGTCGACGGCGCAGTTGAAATCCTGACGATAATAGTCGATTCCATTCTCTTCGATAAAGTCTCCTATGTACTTACACAAAAAGTCGCACGCCTCTTTGTTGCCAAGGTCGAAGATGGCGTTGTTGCTGCCTTCGGCCTTTATCATCCATTGAGGGTAATTGTTGTAAAGATAGCTGCCTTTATACACTCTCTCGGGCTCGAACCACACCATGAACTTTGCTCCAAGCTCGTGTATCGTCTGGGCGAGTTTTTTAAGGTCGTTGGGGAAACGTTCCCTGTCTGCGCTCCAACTGCCGACGGTGTTGTACCAGTTGCGGCCTTCGAAATTGGGGCCTCCGGCGCCTTCGTACCATCCTGCATCGAGCCAGAATACGTCGGGGGTGATTCCAAACTGCTTGTAGCGCTTGGCCATTGCTATTGCCATGTCCTCGGTCAGACAGGTGTACTCGTTGCAGGGTGCGGGGTCGCCCCACTCGAAGCCTCCGCACAAGGGAGCCTCGGCATTCTTTCCGTTAATCTTGCGTGTGTGGTGGGCGAGGATGAACTTGCGGAACTTATTCTGTCCGTCGATACGGTCGTTGCCGTTCCAGAACATCAGTGAGGTGAGCGGGGTGCGTATACTCTCGCCGGGGTACAGAAAGAGGTCGGTGTTTTTCATTCCCGATGCACTGTGCAGCTTGCTGTCGCTTAGTGAAAAGTCGGCTATCCATGTGCCGGTCCAGCCGATAGAGAGCATTGCTCCGCGACCTGCGTCGGTGGCGATGTTGAAGAAGGGAAAAGCATCAGTGTCGGACGAACGGCCGTTCTTGGGCGAGAATGTGTAGTTCTTCCCGCTCTCGGGGGTGACAACGACGGGCGCAAAGTCGTGGCGCGAGCCGTTGCTGCCGCGTGCAGTGTACACGGTGAAACTGTTGCCGCTTTTTGTTCCGAAAAGAATGTCCGAGGCCGATACATTCTTGATGTTCTTCGAGTTTTTGTCGCCCTTGTTGGTAAAGTGCAGCGTCCACTCTACAGCTTCAAAATCTGTGAAGCCTGTGGCGTCGCATCTGACCTCGATACCTTTGCCTCCCGGCTCGCTGTAAACTATTTCGTATTTTACAACATTTGCCTCGTCGCTCGCCACTCTCTTTTTCGAGAAATTCCATTTGCGGATAAAGTTCTCGGAACTCTCCTCGCCGTATGTGAACGAGAATGGCGGCAGTTTACCTTTTGCAAACAGGTTGTCTATCCATTTTTGTGCGGTGGATGCCTTTTTCAGCGATACCTCCTGCTGTGCCTCCGTGCCCGACGGAAGGATAAATGCAAGAAGAATAAGCGTAAGCTTCAGTAAATTAATGTGTTTCATGTTGCGTGCGTTGAATTTATTTTCTTGTTGCGTTAGGTTTTTATTTCCTTGTGATGCGTAAAATTAATTATTATTATTTGATTTTTCAAAAATGTCTCCAAAAACTCTTTCTAATTAATTATCCGATAATTGTTATTACGATTTTTTATTATATCTTTGCAATTGATTGCGAAGATAGGCTGCACTCGTTGCGATTGGAAATGAATTTCCCCTCACTCGTTGGCACTATCATTGCAAAGATAAACTTAGCGAAGATAGGCTGCTTGAGCACCATTCGCGAAAATACTGAAGGGAATAATTTAATATTAACTTTAATAAAAAATACTATGAGATTTATCAGTGCTTTATTTGCATTTGTGTTTGCTGCAACAATGTTTGCACAGACTTCAATTCCTCGTCCCGAGCATCCGCGTCCTCAGTTTGTACGCGACAGTTGGGTGAACCTTAACGGTACATGGTCATATGTATTCGACTTTGGTGAGTCGGGTCTTACACGTGGCTTGCAGCGTTCAAAAGGTTTCGAGAATAACATCACAGTGCCTTTCTGCCCCGAGAGTAAACTCTCTGGCGTAGAGTACAAGGACTTTATCAATTCAATGTGGTACCACCGTGCCGTTGAGATTCCCGCAGCATGGGACGGCAAGAAGATTATTCTTAACTTCGGCGGTGTTGACTACTTCAGCGCAATCTATGTAAACGGCTCACTCGCTGCACGTCACTGGGGTGGTTCTTCATCTTTCAGCGTAGATATTACAAGATACGTGAAGGCTGGCGAGACAGCAAACGTTGTTGTTTGGGTGAAAGACGACCTTCGCTCAGGTGAGCAGACAGGTGGTAAGCAGTGTACAAACTACTACTCAAGCGGTTGCCACTATACACGTACAACAGGTATCTGGCAGACTGTATGGATGGAGGCTGTTGCTCCCACAGGTCTTCAGGAGGTATATGTAAAGCCCGACCTCGACAACGAGAGCTTCATCATGGAGCCCAAATTCTATGCACTCGAGAAAGGCTTGTCATTGAATATCAAAGTTAAGGATGGTAACAAGGTAGTTGCAAAGAAAAGCGCAAAGGCTACTTCTCCCATGACTGTTGTTGTTCCCGTGAAGAAGGCAAAGACATGGTCACCCGAGAATCCCTTCCTCTACGACCTCGAGTACGAGGTAGTTGACGCCGAGGGTAACGTGGTTGATAAGGTTGTTGCTTATGCAGGTATGCGCAAAATCCACATTGAGGGCAACCGCATCTTCCTCAACAACGAGCCCCTTTATTTGCGTATGGTACTCGACCAGGGCTTCTACCCCGACGGTATCTGGACAGCTCCCACAGACGAGGCTCTCAAGAAAGACATCGAGCTCAGTATGAGCGTAGGCTTCAATAGCGCGCGTCTCCACCAGAAGGTGTTCGAGGAGCGTTTCCACTATTGGGCAGACAAACTCGGTTACCTCACATGGGGCGAGGCTGGAAGCTGGGGTGTAAACGTGAACAGCGAGGTTGCTGCACGTAACTTCCTCACAGAGTGGAAAGAGGTTGTTATTCGCGACCGCAACCACCCCTCAATCATCACATGGACTCCCTTCAACGAGACATGGGGTCGTCCCAGCGGTTCAGAGGCTGCTCGTTTCCACGACAGACTTTTGAGCGACGTTTACGACCTTACAAAGAGCCTCGACTATCGTCCTTGCCACGATACATCTGGTGGTTACCACGTGAAGACCGACATCTGGTCTTACCACAACTACGAGCAGGATGCTGCCAAGCTGAAAGAGAGACTCACAATCAAGAAAGAGGGTGAGGTGCCCACATTGAACATCGAGCGCGAGGCTAAATATAGCGGCCAGCCCTACTTGCTCGACGAGTACGGTGGTATCAAATGGGTAGTTGGTAAGCAGTATGCTTCTAACACATGGGGTTACGGTACAGGTCCCAAGACTGTAGAGGAGTTCTACGAGCGTCTCGCAGCTTTGACCGACACTCTCCTCAGCTTCGACTACATGAGCGGTTATACATATACTCAGCTTACTGACGTTGAGCAGGAGCAGAATGGTGTATTCAACTACGACCGTACAGCTAAATTCGATGCTGCTAAGCTCAAGGCTATCTTCGGTAAAGAGCCCGCTTGGTTCCAGGAGTTGAAAGCAAACTACAAAAAGAATAAGAAATAATAGGTTTCTTTGAATATCCCTGAAAAGGTTGTCGGAGCACTCCGACAACCTTTTTTTATCTCCATTTTGCAAGTTTTTGCAAATTTTTTGGTGGTCGTGAGGAAAAATAGTACATTTGTAAAATGTAGATTGCACTATTAGGCAATCTCGATAAATAGAAATACCGTATTAGGCAAATGATATTCGAAAAGACAAATAACACTCTCGTGCAGCTGTTCCGCTACGGCTTTGTGGCCGTGGGGGCATTTGCGGTCGATTATGGCTGTTATTTTCTGCTATCTTATGTGTTTGCCGTGCAGTATCTGGTGGCGGCGTTCGTTGGCTTTATTGCCGGAACGACCACCAATTATCTGATATCCAAATTTATGGTTTTTCAGGGCGAGCCAAAGTCGAGAACTTCGGAGGTTTTTCTGGTGTTCCTGATAAGCGGCGTGGGGCTGCTGTGGCTCGAGCTTGGACTCTACGTGCTTACGGATATATACGGCGTACACTATCTTGTGTCGAAACTGATAATGACGGGAATTGTTTTTCTCTGGAACTTTTTCGCACGTAAATTTTTTATGTACTCAAAGTTTTTCAATATTTTGAAAGACTCCTAATAAATGATTGAACGATGAATTGTTATCTGATAACGGGCGGCGCCGGCTTTTTCGGCTCCATAATGAAGAAAATATTGCTTAATGGTGGCAACAGGGTTGTCAGCATCGACCTGCAGGGCGACGACCTTGTGGACGACAACTATATTGCATATAAAGGCGATATTAACGATGATGCCCTGATGGAGCGCATTTTCGAGGAGTATAAGTTCGATGCTATCTATCACTTTGCGGCGCTGCTTGCCCATGTGAAGAGCGAACTCAAGAACTTGTGGCGCGCCAATGTGGACGGCACGGCGAACGTAGCGAAATATGCAGCGAAATATGGTGTTCAGCGTGTAATCTTCACGTCGTCCAACTGCTTGTGGGCCCAGGACTTTACCCACAAGATTACCGAAGAGGAACTGCCCTGCCCGATAGAGATTTATGGAAAGTCGAAGCTCGAGGGCGAGAAGATACTCCTCGCTCACGATGAGTTTATTTCGATAATCTTCCGTTGCCCCACAATCATGGACGAGGGACGCTTGGGACTGCTTGGCATTCTCTACCAGTTTATCGACGAGAATCGTCGTCTGCCTATGGTGGGCAAGGGCGACAACCACTACCAATTTATATACGCCAAAGATCTTGCGAATGCCTGTCTGCTGGCGCGCGACTACAATCGCAGCGATGTCTTTAACATCGGCTCGGACGACGTTAAGGATTTCCGCACCGTCTATCGCTACGTGATAGAGAAGGCCGGCTCAAAGTCGAAACTGATGTTCCTGCCCAAAGGACTGATGATTGCGGGAATGAAACTCTGCTTCGCTCTTGGAATCTCTCCGCTGGGCCCCTACCAGTATAAGATGATTGCCTCGAACTTCATATTCGACACTTCGAAAATAAAGCGCGAGCTTGGATGGATGCCCACAAAGACCAACGAAGAGATGTTGCTGACTGCGTACAACTATTACCACAACAACAAGAAAGAGATTCTCAACCGCAAGGACGTCTCGGCCCATTCGTCGGTGGCAAAGATGGGAGTAATTAGAATTATTAAATGGTTCTGCTAAACAAATAATATGGCCGAAGAAGGAAAAAAGATAGCGATTATTGTGGGAGCCGGTCCGGCCGGACTGACTGCCGCATACGAACTGTTGAAACATACAGATATTCACCCCATTGTGCTGGAGGCTACCGACGTTATCGGCGGAATCTCGCAGACGGTGAAGTATAAAGGGAACCGCATGGACATTGGTGGCCATCGTTTCTTCTCGAAGAACACCGCCATCATGGAGTGGTGGAACAATCTGATGCCTGTGCAGGGTGCTCCTTCTAAGGACGACATTCTCTTGGACAACAACGCAAAGCCGCTGCAGAAGGATGGCCCCGACCCGCAGAAAGAGGACAGGGTGATGCTCTACCGCGACCGCGTGTCGCGCATCTTTTTCCTGCGCAAATTCTTCGATTACCCCATTTCGCTCAAGTACTCAACATTTGCGAACATGGGCTTCAAGCGCACGGTAAAGTCGGGCATCGGCTATATACGCTCGCAGTTCTCTAAACTGAAAGAGGACTCTCTCGAGAATTTCTACATTAACCGCTTTGGCCGCCCTCTCTACGAGCTTTTCTTCGAAGGCTACACAGAGAAAGTGTGGGGCAAGCACCCCTCGAAGCTCGGCGCCGATTGGGGCAGCCAGCGAGTGAAAGGCCTCTCGGTATACGCATTGCTCAAGGATGCATTCCTGAAGCCCTTCAGGGGCGACGATGTTTCGCAGAAGAAGGTCGAGACGTCGCTCATCGAGCAGTTCATCTACCCGAAATTCGGCCCCGGACAGCTTTGGGAGATTGTTGCCGACGACATCCGCGCAATGGGTGGCGAGGTCAGAATGAAGCACGAGGTGCGATGCGTGAATGTAGAGAAAGGAAAGGTGGTGTCAATCGATTGCCTCACTCCCGACAACACCATCATCAATGTGCCTTGCGACTATCTTTTCTCTACAATGCCGTTGAAGAATCTTGTGCCGTCGATACTTGGAATAGATGTTCCCGACGATGTTTATCAGATTGCCAAAGAGCTTCCCTACCGCGATTTTATCACAGTGGGCCTGTTGCTCGACAAGATGAAGATAAAGAACGAGACAAAGATAAAGACCTATGCAGGACGCGTACCCGACACATGGATATACATTCAGGAGCGCGACGTACAGGTGGGCCGTCTGCAGGTGTTCAACAACTGGTCGCCCTATCTTGTCAAGGATTATGAAAATACAATGTTTGTCGGCCTCGAATATTTCTGCAACGAGGGCGACTGTATGTGGAGCATGTCCGACGAGGATTTTATTGCCATGGCAATAGACGAGCTTGTGAAGATTGACATTATCGACCGCGACGCGGTGCTCGACGCCACACGCGTGAAGATAAAGAAAGCCTACCCTGCCTATTTTGGCAGCTACTATAAGCTCGACAAGGTGAAAGAGTTCCTCAATGGCATCGACAACCTCTACTGCCTGGGACGCAACGGTCAGCATCGCTACAATAATATGGATCACTCGATGATGACAGCAATGGTGGCAGTAGACAATATAAAGAACGGCATCAGCGACAAGAGTGCCGTGTGGAACGTAAACACAGAGACAGAATATCACGAACAAAGACAATAAAGGGGGATAGACTATGGAAGGCATTGATGCACATTATGAGGAACTTATAGAAGACCGCGTCACCGAATTTTTTTACATGGTGCGCGACATCCTCACACCCGAGGAGATTGAGCGCGTGCGCGAAGCTTTTCTTTTTGCGCGAGCGGCCCACAAGAATCAGAAACGAAAGACGGGCGAGCCTTATATTCTGCATCCGATAGCTGTGGCGCGCATTCTTGCCGTTGAGCTTGAAATTGGCGTTAATCCCATTATTGCAGCCTTCCTGCACGATGTTGTCGAGGATACAGACTACACAATCGAGGACATCAGCGAGAATTTCGGCAGCGACGTAGCCTTTCTTGTGGGCGCCGTTACCAAGCAGAAGAAAGAGACCTACGAGACCTCGAAGCAGGTGGATAACTTCAAGCAGATGCTCGACTCGGTGCACTACGACATCCGCGCACTGCTGTTGAAACTCGCCGACCGTCTGCACAATATGCGCACGCTCAGCAGCATGCGCCCCGACAAGCAGATGAAGATTGCCGGAGAGACAGACTATTTCTATGCTCCGCTGGCCAACCGTCTGGGACTCCACAAGATAAAGACCGAGCTCGAAAACCTCTCTTTCCGCTTCCGCTGCCCCCGCGAGTTTGCAACACTCGCCGAGGCTCTGCGCAAAGAGCGCGCCGAGCGCGAAAAATACATCAACGGATTCATGCAGAATATCACCCGCGTGCTTGCCGCACACGGGCTCGACGTACGCACGCAGCTGCGCTACCGTGCACCCTATAAAGTGTGGCGCAAGATGCACACGTCGGGCTGCGATTTTCATCATATAGACGATAAATACTATGTGAGAATCATCTACGGCGAGGTTCCGGGAATGTCCGAGAAAGATGTCAGCCTGAAAATATACTCAATCCTCACAGATGTCTACAAAGAGCGCCCCCACAGCGTCAACAACTATATTGATTCTCCCAAAGAGAATGGCTACCAGAGTTTCCATGTGAAGCTTCTGGGCGACAAAGGAGTGTGGGAAGAGGTGCACATTTCATCCGAGCGCATGGTTAAAAAGTCGCAGTTCGGATGCATCGCCGAGCGCTCCGAAGGAAACATCGTCAACTGGATAGAAAAGTTCAAGTCCGTGCTTCAGGATGTTGCCTGCCACGGAAAAGAGGTCGAGTATATGGAGGGCGTAACAATGTCCTTCTACAACGACGATATTATGGTGTACACTCCGCAGGGAATGTACGTTATTTTGCCCAAGAATGCCACGGCTCTCGACTTTGCATTCGAGATTCACTCGAACATTGGCAAGCACGCGCAGTATGCTAAGGTCAACGGCCGTCTCTGCTCGGTGAAGACCGTGCTTCGTCGCGGCGACTGTGTGGAGATTGGTACCAACGAGAATATAGAGCCTCGTCCCGACTGGCTCGACCACGTTGTCACCTATAAGGCCAAGCGCAACCTGCGCACGATGCTCAACCGCCAGAAGAAAATATCCTATATACGTTGCCCCAACTGCCGTCCCCTGCCCGGTGACGAGGTTATAGGCTTCAAGGATCGTTTCGACAAGATTACGCTCCATCGTCGCGACTGTCGTTCGGCCATACGTCAGGCCTCGCAGGATGGCGACGCCATAGTAGCTGTGAATTTCGAAGAGGATGGACACTTCCTCTATCCTGCCTGCATAAGCATCTATGCTATCGACCGCTACCATCTGCTCATCGATCTTGTCGATTGCATCACCAATATGCTGAAGCTGTCGATAAACTCCCTCTGCACCACCACCGAGGACGAAATTGTGAACTGCACCATTGAGTTCAACGTTCACTCTTCGCGCGAGCTCCACGAGGTTATAGAGCACATTGCTGCAATCCCCGGAGTGGACGAGGTTAAGCAGAAATTCCTCGAAAGATAAAAAATATAGGTCGCTTAATTTAAGCGACCTATATTTTTTATCCCATCTTGCCTGTCAAATAGGCTTTTGTACGTTCGTCTGATGGTTTAGAGAACATCGCTTCTGTGTCACCGTACTCGACAAGCTCGCCAAGGTACATGAACATCGACTTCGAAGATATACGCCTTGCTTGTCCCATATTATGGGTAACAATAAGAATGGTAACCTCCTTTTGCAATTCCAAAAGCAGTTCCTCGATGTGCTTTGTCGCAATGGGGTCGAGAGCAGATGTCGGCTCGTCCATCAGAAGAACATCGGGTTTCATCGCAAGGGCACGGGCGATGCACAATCGTTGCTGCTGACCGCCCGAGAGGAATGTACCTTTCTTGTTCAGCACATCCTTGACCTCGTCCCAAAGTGTCACGCTACGCAAGCAACGCTCTACGGTGACATCCTTTTCAGCCTTTGATAGTTTTATGCCGTTCAATGTAAATCCGGATAACACATTATCGTAGATACTCATCGTCGGGAATGGTGCAGGCCGCTGGAATACCATACCCACACGACGGCGTACATCGATAGGCTCCATCGCAAGGATATTTTCGCCATTAAGCAGTATTCCGCCATCCACACGGATATTTTGGTAGAGGTTGTGCATAAGATTTACAGCACGCAAGAGTGTCGATTTTCCGCAACCCGAAGGTCCCATAATTGCAGTGATTGTATTTCTCTCAATAGCAGCGGACACATACTTCACTGCCATCGTCTGCTTGGTATATGATACACAAGTCTTCTTGAACTCCAATATAGGTGTTACTGATTCCATTTTTTTGCAAGATATTTAGATAACAAATTAAGGGTGAGTACGAACAACAAAAGGAAAAGCGATGCTCCCCAGATGAGTTCCTGTAGGTTTGGGTCGTTGAAGAATTCCCATATAAGCAATGGTACTGCCGAAATAGGCTTGTCTATAGAGAAGCGGATAAGCGAACAACCAAGTGCTGTAAACATCAACGGTGCAGTTTCGCCAATCACTCGTGAGATAGCCAGAAGAACTCCCGTAAATATACCTCCGAAAGCGGCAGGCAACTGAACTTTGAGCATTACACGGGCTTTGTTGCCACCCAACGCCAAGCCTGCCTCTTTAAGCGATGCAGGAAGAATCTTAAGAGTCTCTTCGGTCGAACGGATAATAAGCGGAAGCATCATAATGCAGAGTGCCACACTGCCGGCGATAGCCGAATAACCCTTCATGGGCACTACAATCCAGATATATGTGATGATACCGATAATCACCGAGGGCGTACCCTGCAAAAGGTCGGTCAAATAACTAACTACCTGTGCGAAACGGTTCTTACTATTCTCGGCAAGGAATGCACCGCACAAGATGCCTACGGGAACGGCAACAATTACTGCCATTCCGAGCATTATCATTGTGCCGATAATACCATTGGCAATGCCGCCTGGAATGGGCTCTCCCGCTTCGATAGCTTTCATTGCCTTATATGCCGTGGGGGTTGGCTCGGTAAAGAACGACCACGAAAGCTGGTCGTAACCACGCAATAAAACTTCTCCCAAAATAGCAAGCAGAGGAACGGCCGTGAACGCTGCAAGAACGCATACACTCCACAGCATCAGTTTGTCTTTTGCCAAACGATTTTTTATTTTGAATGTAGTCATAGATTAAGATATTCTTGCACGTTTAATCATTATCTTTCCCACCATATTTATTGCCGCTGTTATAAGGAACAATATAAGGCCTATTGCAATGAGTGATGAGAGTCGCAGTCCATCGGCCTCGCCAAATTGGTTGGCAATGATTGATGCCATTGAGTTTCCGGTAGAGGTGATGGAATCGGGGATGTTATTTGTGTTTCCAATCAACATTGTCACAGTCATCGTCTCGCCCAATGCACGGCCGATGGCAAGCACATACGACGAGAAAATTCCCGAGCCCGCAACAGGGAACACCACCTTGCGGATAACCTCGGCACGCGTCGCTCCAAGGCTGTACGCACCCTCCTTAAGGTCATTCGGTACCATTTTTATGAATTCGGCACTGAGCGATGCGGCGTAAGGGATAATCATAATAGCCAAGACCAACGAGGCGGTGAGAATACCCGAACCCTGTTCCGAAATATCCAATGCCATTATAATCGGTCGCAAGGTGTAGAATCCCCACAGACCATAGATAATTGAGGGAATACCTGCCAATAGGTCTGTTACGGTGCTCAGTACGGCTGCGATCTTTGTTCCTTTAAAGTATTCTCCCACGAATAATGCAACCGGAAGAGAAAAAGGAATACAGAATACAAGAGCCAACAAAGTAGTCATCAGCGTACCCGTAATGAAAGGCAACGCACCGTATTGTTCTGCACCTTCAGTATAACTCCACTCCGAAGAGGTGAGAAACTTGAAGAATCCGAAATACTCAAAAGCATCGTACGCGTCAGTGACGAGAGCGTAGATAACACCCCCGCACACTGTCGGTACAATCAATGCAGCTATGAATAGAATTACTCTGTATATTTTATCGTTCATAAAACTCTGTTATTGCAGTATAGCTGTTCCGTCAAATGTAACAGTCTTCAGGTTCTTGAGGCTCAATTCCTTTGCCTTTTCAGGAAGCGGTGCGTAGTGAACTTCAGAAGTAATCTTTTGTGCATCGTCGGAGAGAATATACTGCAAAAGGTCGAGTGTAGCGACTGCCTGTTCCTTTGAGCGGTCAGAGTAATTCTGCTCCTTGTAGATAATCATCCAAGTGAAGGTAGAGATAGGATAAGCTCCTGCCGCATCGGAATTGGTAATTGAGCAACGTGTGTCCGCAGGAATCTCACCAGAAGCGGCTGCAGAGATACTTGCAGCTGTAGGCTCAACAATCTCGCCACGCTGGTTCTGAATCTTTGCGTATGCAATCTTCTGTGCAAAGGCATACTCCGAGCCTACATAACCGATAGAGTTCTTTGTCTGCTTGACTACACCAGCAACACCTGGGTTACCCTTTGCAGCCTGTCCCGATGGGAAGTTTACAGACTTGCCTGCACCGAATTTTTCTTTCCACATAGGGCTCACCTTTGTCAAGTAGTCGGTGAATACGAATGTAGTACCCGAGCCGTCTGAACGGAATACAGGGATGATGGCCTCGGCAGGGAGCTCTACACCAGGATTGAGTGCAGCCAAACGCTCATCGTTCCACATCTTGATATTGCCTGCAAAGATATCAGCGATAAGATCGCCTGAAAGGTTAAGGTTGTTTACACCATCAAGGTTGTAGGCAAGAACCACTGCTCCCATACAAGTAGGTACATGAATTACTGCGTTCATATCTGACATTTCCTTGTCGGAAAGGAAAGCATCACTACCCGCAAAATCCACAATCTTGTCGCGCAGGTTACGTACACCGCCACCTGAACCGATACCGCCGTATGCTACGGCATCGCCATTAACCTGTGCAAACTCTTCGAACACCACATTGTAGAAAGGAAGAGGGAATGTTGCACCTGCTCCAGAAAGTTCCTGAGCCTTACGACCTTCGCTTGTTGCATTACCACCACAAGATACTGCTACTATAGCTAGTATCAATGTCATTACTGATGAAAAAATCTTTTTCATATTGTTCTTTATTAAAGTGTGTTATTAAAAACCAAAATAGCAATTTACATATGCCGAATATTCATTTTTTGCTCCATCGGCCTTGGGCATACTCATTCTGAAGTTAGGAGCAACCTTCACATATTTACCCAATTTAAATTGGGCACCGAGGATAGCTGCTTGTTCATCCTTTGCTTTGTTCCAGTCGTTCTTTGAATCGAGGTCATCGAAACGCGCATAAACGTCGGCCGTTTTTGATAATTTTGTCGATGCCATCAGCGAGTATCCACTTTGGTCGGCGCCATCTTTGTGCGATGCGTTCTGCATGTAGTTGTATTCTGCTCCGATGCTGAAACTCTCGCATTTGTAACCAATGAACGCAGCCATGTTCTTAACGTCCTCTTTGCCAGCCTCACTGCCTTCGTTCAATCCTCCGTACAGACGTATATTAAGGCCTTTAAGCGGGGTGAGAGTAACGCCTACACCGTAGTTTAATCCATCGTTTTTCTGAATTTTCTTATAGCCCTCGCCGTTTACTATAATAGCATCAGCTGATACCCAATCGGCAAATTTGTAGGCAACCGAAAGACCCAGGTCGGCACTGTTTCCGAATTTATATTGGTCTTGGAATGACTTCATAATGTAACGATAGCCCCAGAATTTCTCTTGAAAATTGAACTGTGTAGTCGAAATAAGACCTCCGTTCAATGTTAGGTCTCCTGTTTTCCACGAAACCATTGCATTCTTAATATAAGCAATGCGTTGATAGTCGCTGACATCTGAAGACTTTCCAATATCCATTACTCCTTTTACGGACAGCTCTCTGTTTAGTTTGTATTCGTAGCCCAGATAGCTGCGCTCCAGTTCGAAACCTCTGTCGTCGTTGTTGCCTCCAAAGCCGGAGTGAAAGTTTCCGAACATCTGCACGATTGCTTTTCCTTTAACTTCTTCGCTTTTGACATCCTGCGCTTGCGCAGCGATGCCCATGCAGGCCAAAATTCCTGCCAAGATTACTTTTCTTTTCATTGTCGTTTTTTGTGTTTAAATTTGACACTGCAAAAGTATCGGCATTTGATTTCAAAAATATTTCAAAGAAAATGCACTTTTGTTAAAGTGGATGTAACCTGTATGAAACATACCTCATAGCCGGACGATTCCTGTTTTCACCATCGTCTGATGAAAATATTACATTTTTATTAAATGTCATTCTGCATAGTATCAGACTCGATTATTCTCTTTATTTTTGCATAAATAATTAAGGTAATATGGCTGAACGTATATTGATAGTAGACGACGAAGAGACTCTGTGCGAGGTTCTTAAACTCAATCTCGAAAATGAGGGCTATGATGTTGATATTGCCTTCAGTGCCGAGCAGGCTCTCACGCTCGACCTTAAAAGCTATTCGCTCATTCTTCTCGACATTATGATGGGCGAAATAAGCGGAATAAAAATGGCCAAGATGATGAAGGCCGATGTTACTACCGCCGGCGTTCCCATTATCTTCTGCACGGCGCGCGACACAGAGGATGACATGGTCATGGGGCTGAATATCGGTGCCGACGACTATATTGTAAAGCCTTACACTGTGCGCAACGTCATTGCGCGCGTGAAGAGTGTGCTGCGCCGCACGGCCGGCCACAAAGGCGGTGCTCCCGCTGCCGAGCAGTCGAATACCTTGCAGGTCGAGGGGCTGCTGCTTGACCTTGAATTCAAACGCTGTATCGTAGACGGCGTCGAGGTTAAGCTTGCGCGCAAAGAATTCGAGCTTCTTGCCTACCTCATTTCGCACCGTGGAAAAATATGCTCGCGCGAGCAGATTCTCAGCAGGGTGTGGAGCGACGAGGTTGTGGTGCTCGACCGCACGATAGATGTTAATATCACCCGTCTGCGTTCCAAGATTGGTGCGTACGGCTCGTATATTGTAACGCGTTCAGGTTTCGGCTATGGCTTCCGTGATTAAATTATCCTACCATAAGCGTCTCTTTTTGATGCTGCTCGCCTTTTCGTGGACAATCATCCTGTGCTTCGTGGGCTTTCAATATCTGCGCGAAAAGCAGTATAAGTCCGAGTTTCTCAATGCTCAGCTGCAATTATACAACAGCCATCTTGTGAGGGCAATAGAGAGTGGCGCCTCGGCCGAAGAGTTTATTGCGTCGCACGAGGCTCCTTTCGACGAATTGCGAATATCGATAATCGCCCATTCGGGTGCGGTGGTGTACGACAATATGCTCTCTCTCGACTCTCTCGACAACCACAGCCGTCGCCCCGAGGTTGCCGCGGCATTGAAAAGTGGTGCCGCCTATAATATAGGGCGACTCTCGGCGAGTGACGGACGCGAATATTTCTACTCGGCCATGCGAGGCGAAAAGATGGTGGTGCGCACAGCGATTCCCTATTCTGCTTCGCTGCGCGAACTTCTTGAGGCTGACCGCACGTTCCTTGGAATCATGATGGCTGTCAGTCTGGCGATGAGCGTGCTTGCATTTTTGGGCACCCGACGCTTGGGAAAGAACATCGAGCGTCTGAACCGTTTCGCCGAGAAGGCCGAAAAGGGAGAGCCTTTCGATGATGATAAGATGTTCCCCAACGACGAGCTTGGCTCAATCTCGAATCACATTGTACAGCTCTACAAGCAGTGGCAGCAGACGATAAAGGACAGGGATATTGCCCACGAGGCGGCGTTGCGCGAAGAGCAAGAGAAGATACGCATCAAGCGACAGCTTACAAACAATATCAACCACGAGCTCAAGACTCCGGTTGCCTCTATGCAGGTGTGTCTCGAGACGTTGCTGTCGGGCATCAATCTGAGCGAGGAGAAGAGGCTCGAGCTTATTGAAAGATGTTACACGAACAACGAACGTCTGCGTCGATTGTTGAGCGAGGCTTCGCTCATCACCCGCATGGAGGATGGCAGCCAGCTTATCGATAAAGAGTCTGTTATTGTGAACAATATTATCGACGAGATTGCCGAGGAGCTGCAAATTATGCCCGAAGAGGAGCGTTTCGACCTCCACGTCGATTTTGACGAGCCTGTTATTGTGGGCGGCAACCCCTCGCTTATTGTCTCAATCTTCCGCAACCTTACAGAGAATGCCATTGCCTATTCGGGCGGAAAGAATATCTATATTTCATTGATAGAGAATAACGAGAGTCTGTGCCGCATCCGTTTCGAGGACGATGGCTGCGGTGTCGATGACAAGCATCTTTCGCGCCTCTTCGAGAGATTCTATCGCGTGGACAAAGGGCGCTCCCGCCAGATTGGTGGCACCGGCCTTGGCCTTGCCATCGTGAAGCATGCGGTGCAGTTCCACGGCGGTACCATTATTGTCTCCAACCGTCCGGGTGGGGGATTGCGATTCGACTTTTTCCTTAGAAAATAGATGGTGCATAAAAATAGCAAGAGTGTACGGAACTTCCCGTACACTCTTGCTATTTTTATAGTGCTATTTTGTGTGTGCCTGCCGCAACCTTTTTTATGCTGCCGTCACGCATTACAACTTCGGCGCTTGTGCCCTCGGGAACTTTCAGCTTCAGCTTGATGTTGCCGCCCTTGCGCTTCAACGAAACTTCAATCTTGCCGTAGATTGTCTCCAGCGAGGCTGCCGCTTCGTTCAGGTTGCCCATCCTCGGCGCCACCCTGAATGTGCGGAATGCGGGGCTCGTGGGTGCGATTCCGCATATTTTCTGGCTCAATATTGTCAGCGGGCCGCCGCTCCATGCGTGGTTGATGGTGCCGCCGCCGAAGCCGTCGTTACCGATGCCCCACCCCTCGAACAGGGTAGTGTAGTCATAGGCGAGCATATTTTTGTAGCGCTTTTTCATTCTGTCGATTGCGCATTTCTCCTCGCCCATAATGCACAGTGCTTCGAGCACATATTTCTCCATATAGGGGCTCGCGTGGTACTCCTCGCCGAGCAATTTTGTAATCACGGGGTATTTCTCTTTGCGCGCGAGGCCCGAGACTACCGCCATTGCCTGTGCACGGTCGTCGGTGGCTCTTGTGTAGGCGGGGTTTCTGTATGCGGCTCCGTTCCAGAAACGTCTGTCGAAGGATGCTTCCATCCTCTCCATCATTCGTGTGCAGAGTGCTGCATCCTCGCTCTTGCCAAGCATCTGCGCAAACTCTCTCTCGGCCTTCAGGGCAAGATAGTACCAGCAGCAGGTGAGTACGTGAAGGTCGATGTTGCTGCCCCAGTCGCCCCAGCTCCAGTCGCCGTGGCGCACAAAGGGAATGCCGTCGCCGTCCGTCTGCCACACTTCGTGCAGGTAGCGGTGCAGTCCGTCGTAAATTTCGGCAACAAAGCTGCTGTCGCCACTATAAAAATAGTGCGTGTAGAATCCGTACCAGCCTACCGAGGCGAGCATCTGCAGGGGAAGCTCTTTGTTCCACGTGGTTGCGGGCATTGGCGAGAAGATGACTCCATCCTCGCGCTGCCATTTTATAAGCTCGCGTATGCCTTTCGAGGCCAGTTTATGGGCCGAGGGCGAGAGGGCGTAGAATGTCTCGCCAAGCTCGTTCACTTCGTCGCCCCACCACTGTGCGCGCTCGCGGTCGGGGCAGTCCATATATGTGTCGCGCATGGTTACGTAGAGGGTGCGCGCCGAGCGTTTCCACAATTCATTCAGGAAGGGGTCGTCGCACAGGAAAGAGCCCGAAAACTCAGTATTGTAGCCTGTCTCGCGATATTTTACGTCGATAATCTCAACGCCTTCGGGGAGAATGTAGTAAATTTCGTGGCCGTTCATCCATCCGTAGCTCTCGTACTCCTGCGTGCCGTCGCAGGTAATATATTCGGCGCGCACATTGATGTCCGAGCCGCCGCGGTAGTTGTCGGTGGTAATATGGATGGTCTTTCCCGCCTCGGCCTTCACCTTTAGATAGGGGGTTACGTGGCAGTTGTAAGGCAGACGGCAGAAGAGTGTGTCGCCGTCGGGCGATTTTCGTGTCGCTGCATATTTTTTCATCCCGTAGTCCTTCCACTGGGGGATGGGGCGCTCCACAGCCTTGCCGAAGGGTGCGTCGCCGCTATTGGCAATTATTGCAGCCTTTTGCATGAAACTGTCTTCGAATTTATTCGTCTGCCAGCCTTCTATCTTTTCGCGTGCGTCGAAGCGGATGTTGCTCTCGGGCAGGCGGAAATTTGGGTGGGGCGCTTCGGTGCTTTTGTAGGCTGTGTAGACTGCCGCCTTCCAGCTGTCGTCGCTTTTTATCGTTTCTTCATCTATCTGTGCATCGAAGTAAAGGCCGCCCTTGCCGCTATTGTGGTGGCTGAAGCCTCCTTTGCCGAAAAACCATGTGAGCACGGCAATGCTGTTCTCGCCCTTTTTCAGATAGTTGGCAATGTCCACAATGTCGCAGTAGTGGTCGCCGGGGGCGGGGCCGCGCTTCAGACTGCCCTCGAACACCGCCAGCCTGCCGTTTATCCACAGCCAATATTTGCTGTCGGCGGCTATTCGTGCCAGGGCCTTGTCGGGCTTTCTGTCGAGAACTATCTTCTTGCGGAAAATCTGCCACATATTTTCACTGTGGTTGCAGTTGGCTGCGCATATCCATTTGCCGTCGTTGTCTGCTGCCTGTATGCAGATGTTGAGCGCAAGCAGGCAAAAAATAAGCAGTAGGGCTCTTTTCATATTATCGAGTGTATACTATCGGTTACGGTTGTATAATGAGTGTAGTCTATTTTAGCAATACGCATGTTGCAAAGATAGAAAAATATTGCTAAATTTGCTGTAAAGAACAAATATGTGCTGCACTCGCTGTGAAAATACTCAAACAAGTTTGATATTTTTCGCTCGTTTGTTCATATATTTGAGGTAAACTCGAACATAGCTTGCACTCGCTGTGAAAATACTCAAACAAGTTTGATATTTTTCGCTCGTTTGTTCATATATTTGCACAATACTGCAAATGCAGGTTACAAGCAAAAAATGGCAGAGAAAAGAAAGAGAAACAATAAAAAGGTGCGTATCATTAATTTAGGTAAGATACGCGACAAGCGCGGCAACCTTTCGGTTGTCGAGTCGGGAATCTCTCTGCCTTTTGAGATTGCGCGCACCTATTGGGTGTACGATGTTCCCGGAGGCGAGGCGCGTCAGGGACACGCATACTACAAGAGCGAGGAGTTTATAATTGCACTTTCGGGCAGTTTCGACCTTTTGGTGGACGATGGCAACGAGCGTACAACCTTTCATCTTGACCAATGCAACAAGGGAGTCTATATTCCCTCGGGCACGTGGCGCCATCTGCTGAATTTTGCAACGAATTCCATTGCGCTGGTGATAACCTCAACCGCCTATAGCCCCAAAGATTATATTCGCGACTACGATGCGTTTGTTGAACTTAAAAAGAGCCAAGCACTATGAAAGAGACTACCATAGACGATTGTCGCATAATAGAGCTTGGACGCCATCATGGAGCGAAGGGCAACCTCACCGAGGTCGAGAATGGCAAGGTGGCGGGCTTCGACACCGAGCGTGTCTTTTTCATCTATGATATTCCCGGCGGAGCCTCGCGTGGCGGCCATGCTCACAAGACTCTGCGCGAGCTTATAGTGGCCGCGTCGGGCAGCTTCGACGTCTATGTGAACGACGGCACCCGCGAACGCACGTTCCATCTTAACCGCCCCTCGCAGGCACTGCTGCTCTCGGCGGGCGTATGGGAAGAGCTCCGCGACTTTTCGAGCGGAGCGGTGGCTCTGGTGCTTGCCTCGCAACATTATGATGGCGAGGACTATATTCGCGATTTTGAACAGTTTATTGATTATAAGAAAGAACAATGATAACCTACCTCCCGCTTAAACAGATTACCGCCTCCTACGAGCCGCAGATAGGCGACGCTGTGCGTCGCGTGGTCGAGCGCGGATGGTTCCTCTTGGGCGAGGAGTGTGCCGCATTCGAGAAAGAGTATGCTGCCTATATTGGCAACAAGCACTGCGTGGCGTGCGGCAACGGCTACGATGCCCTGTGGCTCATCCTCAGAGCCTACCGCCTGATGGGGGTGCTGAACGATGGCGACGAGGTTCTTGTTCCCGCAAACACCTTCATTGCGTCGGTGCTTGCAATCACCAACAATAATCTTGTGCCTGTGTTTGTGGAGCCCGATGCTGCTACCTACCTTGTGGGCGAGCGCGAACTGCGTGCGGCTGTTACTCCCCGATGCAAGGCCTATATGATGGTGCATCTTTACGGGCAGTGTGCCTACAGCGATGCGATAGGCGATTTTTGCCGCGAGAGGGGAATAAAGATTATCGAGGATAATGCTCAGGCTCATGGCTGTCTGTATGGTGGCGAGCGTCGCACAGGCTCTTTGGGCGACGCGGCCGGACACAGTTTCTACCCGGGCAAGAATCTGGGCTCCCTGGGCGATGCGGGTGCGGTGACCACCAACGACGATGCGCTCTTGGAGACTATCCTTTCGTTGCACAACTACGGCAGCCGACAGAAATATATACACACTCACGAGGGAGTGAACAGCCGCATGGACGAGATTCAGGCTGCGGTGCTTCGCGTGAAACTGCGTCGCCTCGACGAGGACAATGCTCGCCGCCAGACTATTGCCGTAAGATACATTGCCGAAATAAAAAATCCTATGGTGCGCTTGCCGTGGGTGGGCGATTCTGCTGCGCACGTCTTTCACATATTCCCACTGATGTCCGCCGTGCGCAATGAATTGCAGCAGCATCTATCCTCGCTCGGAATTCAGACACAGATACACTATCCTGTGCCGCCCCACAAGCAAGAGTGCTATGCGCAGTGGAACAGCCTTTCGCGTCCCGTTGCCGAGCAACTTTCGGCCGAAGAATTGAGCCTTCCCCTGCACCCTCTGCTCACCGACGACGAGGTTGAGAAAATAATTGCAGCGGTCAACAGTTTCTGATTCCCTTTTCCGCTCACGCGGTAATAAAATAGGAAAAAATTTGTATTTCCCGCCAAAAGGGCTTATCTTTGCACAGCTTTTCCAAAAGAAGGCAACAGAGGATTGTCCTATGGTGTAATGGTAGCACAACAGGTTTTGGTTCTGTTTGTCGAGGTTCGAATCCTCGTGGGACAACAACAAAAAAGTCGAGCATTGCTCGACTTTTTTGTTGTTTATATCAATGCTTTTTCTTTAGAAAATATAATGTCTCGCACTTTGGATGTTTAAAAATTATATTTATTTTTGTTGCCATAAGTTTCGTCTTTGGTCTATTATAGGCTCCAACGTGAGAAGAAAAATATATATAATCGGGATATTTCTTGCCCTTTTCTCCTGCACCGAAGAGATTGACAAGAGCAACCGTTACACCTTCACAGGTGAGACGGTTGCCGATTATTTGCAGAATAGAAGCGATAAGTATTCGCATTTCATAAGTCTGCTTGAGCGAGCCAACCTTTTGGGGTTGTTATCAACTTACGGACAATATACGCTTTTCCTTCCAAACAATGATGCGGTTGAAAAATACATTCAAGAGAAAGACAGCATATATTGGGCAACAAAAGATACAGATGCTCCTGTATGGACGGGAGTAACCTCGCCACTCGTCAAGGAATTGAGTGATTCGATGATAAATGTAATTGCCCGCACCCATCTTATCGAGGGTAATTACCAGACAGCCAAATTCGACGACGGGGCATTGCCCAGCTGGAATTTCAACGACAGATATTTGGGCGTCTCGTACGAGGGCACAGAGGAGAGTTTTCATATAAAAATAAACAGTTGTGCGGCCATCATCGGCAGCGACAATATGGTAGAAAATGGAGTCGTACACATTGTCGACAATGTGATTGAAGAGACGAACAACTATCTGCCAACACACATTGCTAAATATAGTTTCTTCTCTCTTTTTAGCGAAGCGCTGAAAGAAACGCATTTCGGCGACTCACTGCTGCAATATATGGATGTACACTATCAACCGCTTAATATCGAGGATTGTCCGCAAAAGAGATATTACAAATACACAGGATTTATAGAGACTGACGAAGTTTTCAACGCAAACGGAATCTTCACTCTCGCCGACCTCAAGGTCTTCGCCGAAAAATGGTACGGGACAGAGGATAGAGAAGATTGTACAAGCCCGAGCAATGCCCTCTACAAGTTCATAGCCTACCACTTTTTGCCACGCGAGCTTACTTACAACAAAGTAATTCCCTTACAGATAAGTTACCTAACATTAAATTACCCCCTCGCCGAGCTTATTGCCCCCGGACACGACTGCTACGACTATTTCGAGACTATGATGGGCAAGTTGATGAAAGTAGTAAAGCCGTTAGGCAGCACTGACGGAGCATGGGTCTACATTAACCGGCCCAAAGAAGGTAAAGTCTATAACAACGAAATGCGCAGGCATCTGAATGTTCGCCTCATTGAGCCTACAGAGTTTACGCAGTCAAGAGAGGAGTATTCTCGTTTCAACCCAATTGCGATGAACGGAGTGATACAACCAATAGACAAAATTCTCGTTTACGACGAGGACGAAATGGCGGGAAATATATTAAACGAACGTATGCGTTTCGATTTTGGCACATTGCTACCCGAACTTTCGGGCAACAATATAAGGTACACTACATTTCAATCAAATATTCCATTTGCATATTGCAAAAATATAAAAAACAATTCCAACCATTCGACTCATTTAAGTTATGAACTAAATAGTTGGAACTATATGGCAGACCAATTTTATCAAACGGACTTATTTGATATTTCATTTCGTTTGCCACCGGTACCGCAGAAAACATACGAAATTCGTTTAAGTATCAATATTATTAATTTCGAAGACAAAAGATTGTGGCCCGGAGTTTTACAGCCATACATTGATGGGAAAGTATGTTCGTTGCCGATAGATCTCACTGTTAATAACAATTCTTTAACATGGGTAGACGACGCAGATACACAAGATAATGGAATAGAATTTGACAAATATTTACGCAGTATAGGATTTATGAAGGGACCGGACTCATACAACATATATGGAAAATTTGAAATGGTCCCTGCGCGTACAATAAACAATTATTTTCGTAGAATTATTGCTAAGGCTCATTTAACCGAGGGTGAGCATTGGATACGTTTAAAATTGCTTTCGCAAGGTGCGGAGATAAAAAATGTATTTTCGTTGGACTATATTGAGCTTGTGCCACTGCACATTATAAACGACCCAACAAAGCCCGAGGATAGGCACTAAAAGAGAAACGGAATTTTACTTTTTATGGAATGGGAATATTGGTAATAAAAATGTTACGGCCATAAAATAAATTACCCATTCTAAAAAAATAGGATGGGTAATTGTAGTAATTATCTATTGCGACTTTCAGTCGCTGAATTTTATTGAGTATACATTTGTCTCTTTGGGCGAGAAGCCTGCCGAGCGGTAGAGGGCGTTAGCCGCTACGCGCGAGGGGCGCGAGGTGAGCATCAGAGTGGCCTTGGGGCGGTTGTTGCGCACATACTCTATTGCGTGCTCCACAAGGGTGCGGCCGAAGGAACGGCCACGCTGCGAGGCGTCCACAACTACATCTTCTATCCACATTTTGCAGCCTGTGGGCGAGAGTGCACTGCACAAGGTGAGCATTCCCACGATGCTGCCTTCTGCCTGCAGCAGAAAAAGATGCGTGCCTTCGCATGCTGTCAGGCTCTGCAGGGTGTCGAGGGTGAATATGTGCTGCGACGAGGACAGCTGCGGCAACAAATTGCGTATGGCCGCTGCGTACTCCTCTTTGGGCTCGGTAACCTCGAAAATGTGATACTCTTTCTTCATTTAGAATTTTACTTTCAGTTTCTTGCCCTTCGACTCATTCTGTGTGCGGTCGAGTGCGGTGACAACGTATGTGTATTTTCCGCTCAGGCCTTTGGGCAGATGGTAGAAGGTGTTGGGGGTGATTGCCACGATGTTGGCCGAGTTTTCGAGGTTGACTTTTTCGCCGGGCGCGAAGCAATAGACTACGTAGTTTGTTACCTTGTCCATTGCCTTTGTCTTTTCCTTGTTGGGTGTCAGCCACACGAGAATGTCGCCATACTGGGTGCTCATCTTTTTAATGCCTTTAATCTTCTTGGGGGCCTTGTTGTCGATGAACTTGTATTTGGGCATCAGGGCAGGGTTGCTGTGATAGTATTGCTCGAGAACTTCGCGGTAGTGGCCCACATTCTTTGCTGCCGACGCTGCGTCCCACAGACACGAGCCCTGTACGGCAGGCAGTGAACGCTGCAGTGCGAACTTCGCAGGCTGCTGATGGCGGTTGCTGTTTTTGTGGTCGGCGGCTCTCACGGTGCGGTTAACATCCTGGCCAATGTAGAGGGGGCGGTTGGATGCATGCTGTGCCCACCATTTTACGAGTGTCTCGTAGTCGGCGGCTGTGTGGCCAATCTCCCAATATACTTGGGGAATGCAGTAGTCTACCCAGCCTTCGTTTATCCAGTGGATGACGTCAGCATAGAGGTCGTCGTAGCTCTGAAGGCCCTTTGTGTCGCTGCCTTTGGGCGAGCTTGCAATGTTGCGGTAGATGCCGAAGGGCGAAACGCCGAACTTCACCCAGGGCTTTGTTTCGCGCACGGTCTTGTGCATCTGCCATATAAGGCGATTGACATTGTCGCGTCTCCAGTCGCCTTTGTTGGCAATGCCGCGCTTGTCACGGCGGTAGAATGCCTCGTCGTCGAACTGTTTGCCGCCCGCAGGGTAGGGGTAGAAGTAGTCGTCAATGTGGAATCCGTCTACGTCGTAGCGCGAAACGATGTCTTTGACGATTGTACATATCCAGTCGCGGTTCTCCTGCAACGAGGGGTTGAAGAACAACTGCGAGTCGTAGCTGATGAAGCGCTCGGGGTGCTTGCTACCCTGATGCTTTTCGTTAAGCTTGTGTGTGGTCTTTGTTCGTGCACGGTAGGGGTTTATCCATGCGTGAAGCTCCATGCCTCGCGCGTGTGCCTCGCCTACCATCCACTCCAACGGGTCCCATCCGGGGTCTTTGCCCTGTGTGCCTGTGAGGAAACGGCTCCAAGGCTCGTAGGATGACCTGTAAAGAGCATCGCCCTCGACGCGCACCTGGAAGATAATAGCGTTGATATTGGCCTTCTTAAGCTCGTTGAGCATGTTGGTAAGGTAGCCTTTCATCTCTTGCGAGTCCATTCCAAGGAATTGACCGTTTACGGCCTGTATCCATGCTCCGCGGAACTCGCGTTTGGGGTTTTTCACTTCGGCGGTTGCGACGGTGCACATCAGCGCCATTAATAAGCACAAGCAGATTCTATGTAAATATCTCATATTGATAATTATTATTCTGTAATATTTATACTGCAAAGATAGTGCAAACGAGTGTAACGCAAGCTTGCTTGCAAGTTACAAAATGAGTGTAGCCTATTTTCGCGGTATTTTAATACCGCAAAGATAGCCTCTTTTGCTTATTTTTCCAATTTAGCGTTGTCCCTTTAATACTATTTCTCTATTATTTGGATTGTGGGTGCGAAAAAAAACTGTAACTTTGCTCGATTCTTTCATTAAATAGCTTTAGGCGATGGCAGACAGAGACAATATAATAATACGCGGTGCGCGCGTGAATAATCTCAAGAACGTGGATGTTGATATTCCTCGTGGCAAACTTGTTGTTATTACCGGCCTTTCGGGCTCGGGAAAATCGTCGTTGGCGTTCGACACACTATACGCCGAGGGACAGCGTCGCTACGTTGAGTCTCTTTCGTCCTATGCGCGTCAGTTTCTGGGACAGATGAACAAGCCCGAGTGCAATTTCATAAAGGGCATTCCTCCCGCCATTGCCATTGAGCAAAAGGTGAATAACCGCAACCCCCGTTCGACTGTTGGTACTTCGACCGAGATTTACGAGTATATGAAGCTGCTCTACGCACGTGTGGGAAAGACCTTCTCGCCTGTGAGCGGAAAGCTCGTGAAAAAGCAGACTCCCGAGGATCTTGTTGCCTGTATGCTCGCCCACGACGAGGGGGCGCGCTTCCTGCTGCTCTCGCCCATAGAGCTGCGCAAAGGACGCAGTGTCGAGGAGCAGCTTACCGTTTATATGCAGCAGGGCTTCACTCGATTGTATGTCAACGGCGAGGTTGTGCGCATCGAGGATTATTCTCCCAAGAAAAAGGACAAACTCTATCTGCTCATCGACCGTCTGACGGCGAGCAGTGCACAAGAGACTACCGTACGTCTGCTCGACTCGGCCGAGACAGCCTTCTACGAGGGCAACGGTTCGTGTGCAATGAAATTCCTCGACGAGGAGCAGATGCACACTTTCAGCATACGCTTCGAGGCCGACGGCATCGAGTTCGAAGAGCCCACCGAGCAGATGTTCTCTTTCAATTCTCCCATAGGCGCCTGCCCCGATTGCGAGGGCTTTGGACGCATTGTGGGCATCGACGAGAATCTTGTTGTTCCCAACAAGTCTCTGAGCGTCTACGACGGTGCGGTATTCTGTTGGCGCGGCGAGAAGATGGGCGAGTGGAAGACTCTCTTCTGCCACCATGCTCCGGCCGACGATTTTCCCATCTTCGAGCCCTACTACAATCTCACGCCCGAACAGCGTGACTATCTGTGGCACAAAGGCCCATATATTCCCGAATACGACGAGCGCATCTGCATCGACAACTTTTTCGAAATGGTGCGCGAGAATCAATATAAGATACAGTACCGTGTGATGCTCGCACGTTACCGCGGAAAGCCCATCTGCCCCACGTGCAACGGCACGCGCCTGAAG
This sequence comes from Bacteroidaceae bacterium, assembly GCA_017547585.1. Lineage (GTDB taxonomy): Bacteria > Bacteroidota > Bacteroidia > Bacteroidales > Bacteroidaceae > HGM04593. The sequence continues at coordinate 26,787 of JAFYPH010000062.1, forward strand.
CGCGAGGCGGGCTATGTGAAGGTGGGCGGCAAGAGCATTGCCGAGCTTGTGGAACTGCCAATCACACGACTGAAAGAGTTTTTCGACAATCTTGTCCTCGAGGGCAACGACGCCACTGTGGCGCGACGCATCCTCGCCGAGATTACCGGACGCATAGATTGTCTCATAGATGTAGGCCTCGGCTATCTGACACTCAATCGATTGAGTAATACTCTCTCGGGCGGCGAGAGCCAGCGCATCAATCTTGTAACCTCGCTCGGAAGCTCGCTTGTGGGCTCGCTCTACATTCTCGACGAGCCCAGCATAGGCCTGCACAGCCGCGACACGGAGCGTCTGATAAAGGTGCTGCGCCGTCTGCAGCAGCTGGGAAACACGGTGGTGGTTGTGGAGCACGACGAGGATATTATCCGCGCCGCCGACTACATTATCGACGTTGGCCCCAAGGCTGGACGTCTGGGTGGCGAGATTGTCTATTGCGGAGACATGAAAGAGCTTGACCCGAACAGCAAAAGCTACACTGTGAAATATCTTTTGGGGCTCGACGAGATTCCTGTTCCCCGTCACCGCCGCACGTCGCGCAATTTTATTACAATAAAAGGTGCGCGCGAGAATAACCTCAAGGGCATAGACGTGAATATTCCGCTCAATGTGCTGACGGTTGTCAGCGGAGTGAGCGGCTCGGGAAAGTCCACCCTTGTGCGCGACATTCTCTATCGTTCGCTGCAGCGACAGTTTGGCGAGGGAAGCGACTCCCCCGGACAGTGTGACGGCATCGAGGGCGCACTCAAGCTCATAAAGGCTGTGGAGTTTGTCGACCAGAATCCCATAGGAAAATCCTCGCGCTCGAATCCCGTAACCTACCTCAAAGCCTACGACGAAATACGACAGCTTTACGCCCGCCAGCCTCTTGCCAAGCAGATGGGCTACACTGCCGGATACTTCTCTTTCAATTCCGATGGCGGACGTTGCGAGGAGTGTAAGGGCGAGGGCACAATAACCGTGGAAATGCAGTTCATGGCTAACATGAAACTGCAGTGCGAGGCGTGCCACGGCAAGCGTTTCAAGGCCGAGACACTCGAAGTGAAATTCCACGACAAGAGTGTTTACGATGTTCTCGAAATGACTGTGAACGAGGCTATAGAGTTCTTCGAGAAATATGAGCAGCACACTATTGTCGCGCGTCTGCGTCCGTTGCAGGATGTGGGCCTCGGCTACATTAAGCTGGGACAGTCGTCGTCGACGCTCTCGGGTGGCGAGAATCAGCGTGTGAAACTTGCCTACTATCTGAGCCTTGCGAATGCCAATCCCACGCTCTTCATCTTCGACGAGCCCACAACCGGACTCCACTTCCACGACATTAAGAAACTGCTCGACTCGTTCGACCGCCTTGTGGCGCGCGGACACACGCTTGTAATCATCGAACACAATCTTGACGTTATAAAATGCGCCGACTATCTTATCGACCTTGGCCCTGACGGTGGCGAGGATGGCGGCCGCGTGGTTGCCGAAGGCACTCCCGAAGAGGTTGCCAAGAATCCCGCCTCGGCAACGGGTGTCTACCTGAAAGAGAAACTCGGCGTAAAGTAGTTTTTTTACTATTATTGATAACTTTACGTCCATCGACGATGAATAGACAAAAGGCCTTTGCCAGCGGCAAAGGCCTTTTGTTGTCGCTTGCTTATATTAGTTAAAATAAGAGAGTTTGTGTGTAAATATTTAACTGTCAGCCGAAAAAAGAATTCTATACTTCATATTGAGAAATTGAAACATTTTTTAACGTAAGTTTGTGTTGTTTATAAAAAATGCATATATTCGCAAGCATAACTCCCTTTCTTATAAAGAGAACGGTGTTTTTGTAAAGAATTATTAATTATTGAAATTTTTATTATTATGGGATTTTGGGGATGGTTGATTACAATAGTGATCGTAGTTATTGTCTGCCGTTTGTTACGTGCGATGTTTAGAGCAGTAGATTGGATTGTTTATATTCTTCTTTTCGGCTCTGCTATTTATGCTGGTATATATAATGAGTCTTTTTGGGCAGGATTTCTGGCGGCTGTAATCGGAGCGATTGCTGCGCGATTCTTCTTTGGTATTGGCTCCGGAACAGAGGTTTACAAGTTTGGCAATAAATATACTTTGACTTGTAGAGAGTGTGGCTACCACGATCTTGAAATTGTGGCACACACTGACGAGGGTGTTATTGTACGATGCGTAAGATGTAAAGACGAAAGTCACCACAAACTGAATCATTGATTGCAGTATTCTAAATTCAAATATCACCTTTTGCGATGAATAAAATAGTTACCTGGGGAATATATTTCTGTGTCATATTGCTCTGCTTGTTAATTGTTCTTATCGACAAAATATCTTTCCCATCGACCGATATTTCCGATGGACTGATTACAATTGTCAGTGCATTTGTGGGAATTCTTATTACAATGACTGTGACGTCGACATTGCTTAACGACCAGAGCAAGGCCGAAAGTCTGAAAGAGAGGAATGTCAAGCATTTTGAAAAGAAACAGGAAACCTATCATCAGTTTCTGGGTGAATTGTCGAATATAATCATTGGACTGACCAAACGCAGTCTGTCGGGAGACAAAAGTGCAGCCTATGAGAATATAGAATCCTTTGAAAAATTGATATTTCAGTTCGGCTACTTACGCATACATATGGGTGAGGAAAAATTCAGTCAGGTTATGACTAAGACCACAGAAATGTTGGATGTTTACCATAGAAATGAACTGACAAAAAAGTATAGAGAGGATATTGTAGAAAATAATTACCGCCGTTCCGAGGCTCTCAATCATGCATTGCACGAACTGATGCAGTGTGTGGCAAATAATCTGTTTGAAATCTCTACTATACTGAACGATGATATGTATTACGAACCAGTTTGCAAGGGAATGAAAAATCAATTCAGTGACAATATTAAAAATTTGTTGGAGACCACCGGATTGAAGCCAAATGGAGTGCCATTGCCTGCAGCAGAACCAAATGGGGAAGTTGTTCCAGTGATAGCCGCATCAAATGCAGAGACTGTGAAACTCGAGGCGATGGAAACGACTCCTAAAAGTCGGCAGTATAGTAAACGACGTAAAAGGAAAAATAAGTAATAACCGATAAATTTTTATCTTTATGGAAATAGTACTTTATATTATTGGCGGCATTGTGCTTCTTGCCATTTTGATGGAAACCGGTATTCTCTCGGAGTTTATAACCATGATTGTTTCGGTGCTTATGGGAATGGGCCTCGGCGCATTGATAGGCTGGTTGGCTGCGGACAATTCTTCGGCTGGCTCGGAAATAGGAGCATGGATTGCTTTTGGCCTCTATTTGCTTTCTTGCATAGTTCGTATCATTTGGCCCGACGAGTCGGAGTGGATAGAGCTAGACGCCGGTGGCAATGTGCTGTCGAAAAATAAACTGTCGACCCGCGGCGGTGGCATCGCCGGCATTGTAATGTTGATAATTGTTGTTTGCCTTAGGGCTTGTGCCTAATAACTAATAAAATTAGATAATATGGGTTTTTTAGATTTTTTGCTTGGTGACAAATGTGAGTACTGCGGTAGCAGGTCTCTCAAGGTGCATAATCGTTTCAAAACTCCACGTGGTGAATTTCGTATTTTGGCATGCGAAAGTTGCCGACGCGTATATTTGGACAAGACAGGGGATATTCCAAAGTGTTGGAAATGCGGTACCCGACAGACATTGCTGGGACGCAATGAGTATAATGTGATTCTGCCAAAGTGCCCCAATTGTGGATACGTGTACGATGGCTACGATTACGACGAAGATTAATAATTACAAAATTAAATCTAACGACTATGAAAAAGATGTTTGGTATTTTGTTGGCCTGCATGCCGTTTGCAGGGGCCTTTGCGCAAATGAACAATGCGTACAAAGAGATTGAAGAACTTGAGGTTACTGCAAAGTATATTTCGCCCGTTTCTCTGTTGGGCGAGCCAATGTCTATGCGTCGTATTCCTCAATCGGTGTCTGTGATTAATCCCACACGCATAAAGGAGATGAACATCACCACCATCGACCAGGCAATGCAGTATGTGACGGGTGTTACAACCATCGCAAATGACAATATGCGCAGCCAATATAAGTCGAGAGGCTACAATATGAGTATAATGACCGACGGACTGCCTGCGTATAACTCTTTATCTGTTTCCCATCAGTTCGATCTTTCATTCTTTGAGCAGATTGAGGTGCTGAGAGGTGTTTCGGGCATATTGCAGGGTGTTCCCGATGGCCAGTCGCTGGGCGGAGTCATCAATCTTGTGAAGAAAAAGACAAAGTTGCAGAATGAGTTTGTTTCCAACGTCAGTGTAGGCTCGTGGAACAATCATCGTCTGGAATTCGATTATAATACCAAGCTTACAAAGGATGGAAAGCTGAGAAGCAGATTTGCGGCATTTGTCAATAACAGGGAGTTTTTCTACGACCGTTCGGCAATGTACAAGAGCGGTGCTTATGGAGTGATCGATTGGGACGCTACAAACACCACCACACTCTCTCTTTCTTACGCTTACCAGAAATCAAAGGGTGACGTGCTCTACAATGGATTGCCCGCGTTGAGAGAGACCTCGTCGGACAACAGCCGTAACCATCTTCCCGTTGGTCGCTCTTATAATCCCACCCCCGATTGGGACTACACAATGTGGGAGACTCACGAAGTGATGCTGTCGCTCGACCAGCAGTTGGCCGATAATTGGAACATGAAGGCCAAGATGGGTCTAAGATGGCAGAATCAGGAGAATAAGTATGGCTTTGCGGGTACCGTTACCAAGGCCGACAGCTCTTCGAACTATCTGCGTGGATATAATGACGAGAGCCTTCCCAGAATAGTGTCGGCTGTGGATTTCTCGGGCAAATTCATGCTCTTCGACAAGGTGCAGAATATTTTCGTGGGAGCGAATTTCGAGAATTTCATCGATGACAAGAAATATATTAGCGCATACTACAAGACAAAGTTTGGCAACATCCATTCTGTTCCCGATTTCGAGATTCCCTATGCCAATCTGAATCGTTCGAAGATGAGAGTGCGTCAGGGTGGTATCTATACTCAGTTGAGGCTTGCTCTTCTTGACAACCTTAACGTGAATCTGGGTGGTAGGATGAGCTCGGTATTTGCAAGCATGTACAATTTCAAAGACTCTAAATGGGTGGATGCTGTAACCGAGGAGCACCGATTCACTCCTTTTGCGGGCATTACCTTCGACCCCATAGACGAACTTACTCTGTATGCAAGCTATTCAAGCATTTTCGTTCCTCAGACAGAGCGCCGCGAGGATAATTCAATGCTCGACCCTCGTACGGGCTTCCAATATGAGGCGGGTGCAAAGACCGAACTTCTCGACGATCGTCTCACAGGAAATGTAGCCTTCTTCTATTTGCAGGATGATGGTCGTGCATACAAGGTGAGCCCCGCTCCTGCCTATGTGAACGGCGGAAGAGTAGAAAATAAGGGTGTCGAGGTTGAATTGAACGCATTTCCCTATAAGGGATTGGAACTCTCGGCAACATACACCTATCTTGACACAGAAATAACAAAGTCGGCCGATGGCGATGAGGGATTGGCATTCAGCCCCGTAGAGCCCGAACATTCGTTCAAGTTCTTTGCTGCTTATCGTTTCGACAATGGTCTTGCGATTGGTGGTAATGTGATGTCTTTCAGCCGCAGCTATGCTTCTGTACTCACTCCCGAACGCGACCAGAAGCCTTACTCGTTGCTCAACGCTTTTGTCTCTTATGAGATGAACAAGAACATTGCTCTCTATTTCAATTGTAACAATATTACCGATTGTGTATATTATTCACGATTGGGAGGTAATGGCGACTTCTACGGCGACCCGAGAAACTTTACTTTGACTGCAAGATGTTCATTCTAGGAGAGGGATGGATGGATTTCAGCACATAAAATTATCCAAGTCCGAGATTCGCGACTGCTGGCAACTGATAAAGCCGTGGTGGGTGTCCGAGGAGAAATGGGTGGCCAGGGGATTGTTCTTTCTTGTCTTTCTTCTGGACATGTCCATTGTTGCTGTAGGTGCGTGGCTCACCTATTGGAACAAGAATTTTTTCAATGCCTTCACCGACTACAATCTTGACCTTGTTTGGAAACTGATGCTGCAGGCGCTTCTCATTGCTGTCTGCGGCATTGCTGCCGAGGCTTTGAGGACGTGGTTTTACCAGACTTTGCAGATGAGGTGGCGCAAATGGATAACTAATGTGTATCTTAAGAAATGGCTGAACGATGCTACTTTCTACCACATAGAGAATAACCAATGGGTGGATAATGCCGACCAGCGTATATCCGAGGATCTGAAGGAGATGACAGAGATGAGTCTGCATCTTACTTTGGGCTTTTTCTCGAATATAGTGAATCTTGTGACATTCTCGCTCATCATATGGGAGATTTCGGGCACTCTTTCGTTCATGCTCTTCGGGCTGCAGGTGAATATTCCCGGCTATATGCTGTGGGTGTCAATCATCTATGCCTTGTGTGCCTCTATTGTCATTGAGCGACGAGGCAAGAAGATGGTTGCTGTGGAGTATGAGCAGCAGGTGCGCGAGTCGGATTTCCGTTTCCAAATGATGAGGATACGTGAAAATAGTGCCCAGATTGCCATAAGCAATGGCGAAAAGTCGGAGCAGAGAATGCTTAAAAGGCTTTTTGCGAAGATAGAGAGAAACTGGGATTCCTATAAGCAATATACAAGGAGAATTACTATTATAGAGAAGGGTTACACTGAATTTGGAATTCTTCTTGCCTATTTGATAATAATTCCCCGCTATTTTGCAAAAGAGATTACTTTGGGCTCTATTATGCAGCTTACCATGAGCTTTACAAAGGTGAGGGTGGGCTTTGCGTGGTTCATCTTCCAATATAAACGTCTGGCGTCGCTGCGTTCAATGTGCCATCGCTTGAGCGAATTCTACAACTTTATGAACATCGATTATGCGCGTAACATCAACTTCAGAAAAAGTGAGGATGGGGCGCTGAAGGTCGATGGACTGAAGCTGTCGTTGCGTTCGGGACGTGTGATTACATCTGTTCCAAAACTGCAGATAGAGCCCGGTAGCCGTTGGCTCATCAGAGGAAATTCGGGCGCCGGAAAAACCACATTCCTAAAGGCTCTTGCGGGAATATGGCAGTATGGCGAGGGCACGGTGCATCTTCCCGACTCGAAGATGCTTTTCCTGCCCCAAGAGCCCTATATGCCGTTGGACTCTTTGCGTGCGGCCTTGTGCTACCCCGAGTTGCCCGAGACATTTTCCGATGCCGAGTGCTCTGCTGTGCTCGAAAAGTGCGGCCTTAAACAGTATATTGCGAACTTGGATGATGAGGATATTACATGGAGCCGCAAGCTCTCTCCCGGTGAAAAACAGCGCTTGGCATTTGCCAAATGTCTGCTCATAAAGCCCGACTTTCTCTTTATGGACGAGGCGACGTCGGCATTGGATAACCGCCTCGAGGGGATGCTTTTCGAGAAATTGCTGGAGGAGCTTCCCTCTACGGCGATAGTGAGCGTTGCCCATCGTCTGACGGTGGATAAGTATCACGATCAGATATTGACAATCTGAACACCATAGGGCAGTATAATCAAATAAAAAAGGTCTTTGCCATTCGGCAAAGACCTTTTTGCGTATAATGCTTTTCTGCAATTACTTCGCGGGGGTGTCGTTCTCGGGACGGAGCTGACGAACAACCACAGCTGTACGCCACATTTCGCTCTCGCGAAGAGCTTTCAACTCCTCGTTGAGTTTCTCGCGGTAGTCGGGCTGTGAGTTTGAGTCGATTGAACGCTGAGCCTCTTTACCAGTCTTAACTGAATCGTAGAGCTGGTACATAACAGGCTTGATAGCATCGTGGAAAGGAGTCATCCAGTCGAGAGCACCACGCTGTGCTGTTGTTGAACAGTTAGCGTACATCCAGTCCATACCGTTCTTAGCGAAGAGGGGCATCAAAGACTGTGTAAGCTCCTCAACTGTCTCGTTGAATGCCTCAGAAGGTGTGTGGCCATTCTCGCGCAATACCTCGTACTGTGCAAGGAGAAGACCCTGGATAGCACCCATCAAAGAACCACGCTCACCTGTGAGGTCAGAAACAGCCTCGCGCTGGAATGTTGTCTCGAACATGTAACCTGAGCCGATACCGATACCGAATGCGAGTACGCGCTCCATTGCGCGGCCTGTAGCATCCTGATAGATAGCGTATGAAGAGTTCAAGCCGCGACCCTCGAGGAACATTGTACGCAATGATGTACCTGAACCCTTGGGAGCAACCATGATTACGTCGATGTCAGCGGGAGGAACAATACCTGTTCTGTCGCTCCAGTTGATACCGAAACCGTGTGAGAAGTAGAGAGCCTTACCTGCTGTAAGGTAGGGTTTTACGCTGGGCCATACTGCAATCTGAGCAGCGTCTGACAAAAGAAGACATACGATAGTACCCTTCTCTGCAGCCTCCTCGATAGAGAAGAGTGTCTCACCGGGAACCCAACCGTCTTTAACGGCTTTCTCATATGTTTTTCCCTCACGCTGACCAACGATTACGTTGAAACCGTTGTCGCGCAAGTTGCAAGCCTGACCGGGGCCCTGTACGCCGTAGCCGAGCACTGCGATTGTTTCGTTTTTCAATACCTCGCGAGCTTTCTCAAGAGAAAACTCTTTTGAAGTCATCACATTTTCGAGGACTCCACCAAAATTCAATTCTGCCATAATGTTTTTTTATTTTTAAAAGTTTTTATTTATTATCTGTTTATGCCTTTGCGCTTGGCATCTTCGTTGAAGAGCTGCTCGCTAAGGTCTTCGTTGTAGTCTCTTGTGATTGCCACGCGGCCCGATTTTACATACTGCAACAGGCACTGCTCGGCAACAAATTCTTTGTAGAGGGTTACAATCTCCTCGGTCTTTCCGGTCTTCTCGACAAGCACGTACGATGCGTTGATTTCGAGTACGCGGGCGTTGTTGTGACGGATGATTTTAGATACCTGCTTGTTGTTCAGCATCTTGGGGGTAGAGATTTTGTAAAGCGCAACCTCTTGCATGAAAATCTCTTTGTCTGTGTAGTAGTCTGCTTTTACTACGTCGATTCTCTTTTCTATGCGTTTGGCTACCTTTTTAATGGTTTCTTCCTCGGCCCACAGGGTGATTGTGTAGCGGTGCACGCCCTCGATTGACGACGATGATACGTTCAGTGTCTCGATGTTCATCTGACGGCGTGTGAACTCAGCGGTAACCTGATTCAAGAGACCCGCAATATTCTCGGAATATACAATTAATGTAAATAATTTTTTCTCCATAGTAGTGTCTTTATGAATCAGATTTTTTATTCAAATACCATTTCGTTTACCGATGCTCCCGGAGGGGTCATGGGCATGATGTTCTCCTCTTCCATCACTGCTACGTGCAACAGGAATGCTCCTTTTGTCTCGAGCATCTCTTTTATTGCGTCGTCGAGCTCGGCTCTGTCGCTCACTGTGCGCGAGGGGATGTTGTAGGCTTCGGCTATCTTATTGTAGTCGGGGTTCAGCATGGGTGTCCACGAGTAGCGTCTGTTGAAGAACATCTCCTGCCACTGGCGTACGTTGCCAAGATAGTTGTTGTTCAGAAGAATCATCTTGACGGGTGAACCCTGCTCCATGATGGTGCCGAACTCCTGAATGTTCATCTGCAATCCGCCGTCGCCGCTGAACACGCATACTGTTCTCTCGGGTGCGCCGAATGTGGCTCCGATGGCTGCGGGGAGTCCGAATCCCATTGTTCCAAGGCCACCGGAAGTGATTACGCTGTGGGGCTTTGTGAACTTGAAGTATCTGCACGACATCATCTGATTCTGGCCAACGTCGGTTACGAGGATGGCGCTGTTGCCTGTTGCCTCGCTGACGCGACGTGCAACCTCACCCATTCTGATGGGGCCGCCGTTGGGGCTGATTGCGGGACGGATGGCCTTCTCTTCCTCGATGGCTGCATAGTCGGCGAAGCTGTCAATCCACTCTTTGCGGTCGACGTTCTCGAGCAGTGCAGTGATAAGGGGCAGTGTCTCTTTGCAGTCGCCAATTACGGGAATGTCTGCGTGGACGTTCTTGTTTATCTCCGAGGGGTCGATGTCCAGATGTATCACCTTTGCCTGCTTTGCGTATGTTGACACAAGGCCTGTTACGCGGTCGCTGAAGCGCATTCCCACAGCTATCAATACGTCGCAGTTGTTGGTATTGACGTTGGGGCCCAGGTTACCGTGCATTCCCAACATTCCCATGTTCAACGGGTGGTCGCTGGGGAGTGCCGAGAGTCCCAAAAGTGTTCTTCCGACGGGAAGGTTGGCCTTCTCGATGAAGTTTTTAAGCTCTTCGTTGGCGTTGGCAAGCTCCACGCCCTGTCCCACGAGTACCAAAGGACGTGCCGCGCGGTTGATGAGCTCGGCTGCCTCGGCGATAGCCTTTTCGTCGGGCTTGGGGTAGGGAACATAGCTTCTGATGAAATCTACCTTTGTGGGCTCGAATGCAACCTTCGAGGTCTGTGCGTTCTTGCAAAAGTCGAGCACTACGGGGCCGGGACGACCGGTGCGTGCAATGTAGAATGCGCGTGACACTGCCCAGGCAATGTCCTCGGCGCTTCTTATCTGGTAGCTCCATTTAGCGATGGGCTGTGTAACACCCACGAGGTCAACCTCTTGGAAAAAGTCTGTTCCAAGAACCGATGACATCACCTGTCCTGCGATGAGCACTACGGGGGTGCTGTCGAGCATCGCATCGGCAATGCCTGTGAGGGTGTTTGTGGCGCCGGGACCGCTTGTAACTATACATACTCCGACTTTGCCCGATGAACGTGCGTAGCCCTGAGCGGCGTGAAGTGCTCCCTGCTCGTGACGCACAAGAACCTGTTTGAAATCCTCTTTGTGGTCGTACAGTGCATCAAACACCGGCATTATTGAACCGCCGGGATAGCCAAAGATGGTGTCTACCTGCTCGTTCATCAGTGAACGCATCAAGGCTTCTGCACCTCTGATAATTTCCTTTTCCATTTTGGTTATCTTTGTTTACGGTTATTAATCAATTATTCTCACACCGCCCTTGTCGGCCGAGCTTACCATGTTGGCGTATGCCTTCAGGCTCTTGGGGATTACTCTGTCGCGTGTCATGGGGAACATTTCACGCGCGGCAAGCTCCTCGTCGCTCAGTTTAACGTTGATTGCGCGGTTGGGAATGTCAATCTCTATGATGTCGCCATCGCGCAGCTTGCCTACGTTGCCGCCGGCTGCTGCCTCGGGAGAGATGTGGCCGATGCTCAAGCCCGATGTTCCGCCGCTGAAACGGCCGTCGGTGATGAGGGCGCACTCTTTGCCCAGATGGCGCGATTTTATGTATGAAGTGGGGTAGAGCATCTCCTGCATTCCGGGGCCGCCTTTGGGGCCTTCGTAGATGATGACTACCACGTCGCCGGCCTGCACCTTTCCGCCGAGGATGCCCTCAACGGCTGCGTCCTGCGAGTCGAATACCTTTGCGGTACCTGTGAATTTGAGGATGCTCTCGTCGACACCAGCTGTCTTTACAACGCAACCATCCTGTGCGATGTTTCCGAAGAGTATCGCAAGGCCGCCGTCCTTTGAATAGGCATGCTCGAGGTCGCGGATGCAACCGTTTGCGCGGTCTTTGTCGAGCGACTCCCATGTTGAGCTCTGCGAGCCCATTACGTTGCTGAATGTATTTGCGGGGGCTGTGCCGTAGATGCGTGCAGCCTCGTCGTCGATTGTCTCGCCCAGGATGCTGTATTTTGCAATGTCCTCGCCCAAGGTTGCTCCGTCCACACGCTTAACATCTGTGTAGAGAAGGCCGCCCTTTGCGAGCTCGCCCAAGATTCCAAGGATACCTCCGGCGCGTCCGCAGTCCTCGACACTGTATTTTGCAGTGTTGGGTGCGAGCTTGCACAGACAGGGTACCACGCGGCTCAGCTTGTCGATGTCCTCCATCTTGAAGTCCACGCCTGCCTCCTGCGCTACGGCGAGAAGGTGAAGGATGGTGTTTGTAGAGCCACCCATGGCAATGTCGAGTGTCATTGCGTTGAGGAAGGCCTCGCGTGTGGCAATGCTCTTGGGAAGCACGCTCTCGTCGCCCTGCTCGTAGTATTTGTATGCATTCTCTACGATGAGCTTGGCAGCGTCTTTCATCAGCTGCTCACGGTTAGTGTGTGTGGCAAGAATTGTGCCGTTGCCGGGCAACGAAAGGCCGATGGCCTCGGTGAGTGCGTTCATACTGTTCGCTGTGAACATTCCCGAGCAGCATCCGCAACCGGGGCACGAGCGCTTCTCAACCTCGGCAAGCTCTTCGTCCGACACTGAAGTGTCTGCGCCTTTTACCATTGCCGAAATAAGGTCGAGCTTCTCGCCTTTGTATTTTCCGGCCTCCATGGGACCACCCGATACAAAGACGGTGGGGATGTTCAGGCGCATAGATGCCATGAGCATTCCCGGGGTAATCTTGTCGCAGTTAGAGATACATACAAGCGCGTCCACCTTGTGGGCGTTGCACATGTACTCGACGCTGTCGGCGATGATGTCACGCGAAGGCAATGAATAGAGCATTCCGTCGTGTCCCATCGCAATTCCGTCGTCGATGGCTATAGTGTTGAACTCAGCCGCATAGCAGCCGAGCTTTTCAATCTCTTTTTTTACAAGCTGTCCCGCCTCGTGCAGGTGAGTGTGTCCGGGAACAAGCTGTGTGAAGGAGTTTGCAATGGCAATGATGGGCTTGCCGAACATCTCACGTTTCATTCCGTTGGCAATCCACAGAGCTCTAGCTCCTGCCATTCTTCTGCCCTCGGTGCATTGTGCACTGCGTAATTTGTTTTTCATAACTTTTTTATATCAAAAAAAACCTTTCTCAATCAATGAGAAAGGCCTGTTATTTATATTTATAAATGCACAGCCACTCTCTCCCATTAATTTGATAGGATAACCACCACGTTAAGTAGTAAAGTTGAAGAGTTGCCTGTAATCATACTTCTATGAATTTGGGTTCTTAAAAATGTACGCAAATATACTCTCTTTTTTTAGTATGACAAAAGAATCATGATAAAAATCGGCTTTTGCGGACAAAAAGAATGCTTTTTAATAAGGTAAAAGAGCTATTTTGATGTTTTTTTGAACTTTTTCGCCTATTTCGGTTTTATTTCAGAATTGGTGTTGAAATTTGTATCAGACAAAAACAATTAAACAATTAAGATTATGAGAACATTATTGGTAGCCGTTATTTTGGCTTTTTCTACAGGAGTTGCAGTGGTCAATGCAGATAATGACAGAGTGGTAACAAAAAATGCTCTTCCCGCAAAAGCGCAGGCTTTCATCGCCGAGTATTTCGCCGGAAAGGATATTGTTGCAGCAAAAGAGGAACGCGAGTTCAGAGTGAATAGTTTCGAGGTTCTTCTCACGGACGGAATAAAGTTGGAATTCTACAAGAATGGTGCGTGGAAAGAGGTAGATTGCCGCAACAATGCAGTGCCTGCGGGTATCGTTCCTGCGAAGATAACATCTTATGTGAATGTACATTACCCGGGAACGAATATTGTGAAAATAGATTTCGACAAATACGATTACGAGGTTAATCTCTCCAATGGTCTTGAGCTTACTTTCAACAAAAGATTCAAGATTGTGGATGTTGACAATTGATAAATTTGAATAACTGATAATATGGAACTTTAAGAGGCTGGTTTTCGACGATGGGCGAAAATCAGCCTCCAACGCCTAAGTCTGTATTGTTCAGCAGAATCTCGGCCTTCGTCGAGCGCTCGGCCTCGTGGTAAATATTATTTATGAACCAGTGGGCAAGCTCGTCGTCGCGCTTGACGTCGGTGCTGTTGTTGCAGAATACGTTTATGCTGTAGTACTCAAATAGTTTCTCGGCTTTTTGAATGTCGCTGATGATGCGCTCGCGGCTCTCGCCCTCGGTGCAGCATAGCAGGCAGACGCCTTGAAAATATTTTGCAACATCTTCGGCCGTCACGCTCTCGGGCACGCCTTTGTTCCATCGTTTGCGTTGCTTGCCGTCGAAGCTCTCGATGCCGCAGCGGAACTTCACCTTCAGCGGGGCAAAATAGTCGGCAAACTCGGCGAGGCGGTGGCGGTACATATAGTGCATTTCGAACCACAGAGTGTTGATGTTCTTCTCTGTGGCCACCTTTTTTATCAGCTTCAGCGTGTCGGCGTCAAGCTCGAGGCCCGACCCCGAATTTATAATGTCGAGAATGCCGTAACAGCCTGTCACTTTGCTCAATACCTCTTCGTTCAGCCTGTATGGATTTTCGCTTGTGTCAGCGTGGTAGTCGCAGAAAGTGCATCTTCCCCATCGGCAGCCGCGGCCCTGCAGCAGCACAAATTCGCGCGGCATTTTTGTGTGAATCACAGAGTAGCGTTCCATGCTCAGAAACTGTTTCTGTATTTTTTAAGCAAATGGATTGCAGCGTAGGCCATGGGGGTGCCCATCGTTGCCTCGATTATAAGTTTACCGAAATATTGGAAAAGCAGCATCATTATAAGCTCGCGTGTGGATACTACTCCTGCAAATGCAATGAGTACAAACGGCAGTGTGTCAAAAAGATAGCCCACCATTGAACTTCCTATTGTTCTCACCCACAGACGCTTGCCTTTCATGCGCTCCTTTATCTTCTCCATCACCCATGCGTTTGAAAGTTCGCCCAGCAGAAAGCCCGCCAGCGAGCCGAGTACTATGCGCGGAACGTACGAGAAAATGTGGTTGTAGGCGTTTGCTGTCTCCGAAAGATATTCGGGCGATGGCAGCCACACTCCAATCTGCGTGCACACTACAAGAATGATGTTGCAGCAGAATGTTGCCCAGATTACGCGCTTCGCCGTGCGGAATCCCCACAGCTCCGTGAGTACGTCGCCCAGCATATAAGCGAAAGGAAAGGTGATTGTACCTGCGTCAAAGTAGAAGAGGTCGGCGAGGCCGATTACTTTGACAGCCATGATGTTAGAAACTAAATAGAGCGTTACGAAAAGCGCAGTGACTATCATCAGCGCATTTCCGCCTGTTGCTCGGTTTTTTGAAGGGTTGTCCGATACCTTATGCATAATGTCTTTTGTTTTTCGCCTGCAAAATTAATGTAACTGCGGTGGAGAACAAAATAAAATTACCTCTTTTTCTCGTAGACTCTAAAGTCGGCAAGGTCGATGCTTTCGTCCTTGATGCCGTTGTCGGGGCGGTCGTTGCCGTCTCTCATCTTGCGGCCGTAGCTGCGGTAGAGTCCGAATTTGTTGCGTATGTTCGTCGCTCCCGTGCGCCAAAGGTCGATGCCTTTGAACTTTTTGTCTATTAATATCTTGCCGTCGCTCATGCGCTTCATCTTTATTTTGAACGCGCCATCGTGCTTGTAGTGCATTTCTGTGGTTACCTCTATCCACTGCCCCTCAAAGTCGCTCAGCGGAAGGTTGTCGACGAGCACTCCTCGGCTGCTCTCGCGTGTGTCGCCTGTGTGTATCACCTGAATGCGGCGGTTGCTGCCATCCTTGTTGCAGCGGGTGCTTATCGTTATCAGCGGCGCGCCGTTGTTGCCCTCCTGTGCCTTCAGCTGGTGAATGTGGCAGAATTTTGTGCTTGCGCGGAATCCTGTGGGCAGTCGGAACTTCCATTTGAGAATCTGTCTCTCGCCGATGTTTCCGTTCAGGTGACGCCACCGCTCGGCTGTCAGACTTTTCATTTCGTTGCGCTGGCGGTCTTCTTTCTTTCCTCTGTCACCGTCAAGATGTTCAGCATTAGCATGAATGGAGAAACGGAAAATATACTCTCCAAGCTCTTCGTCGAAAATAACTTCGCAGTGTGTGGCATCGGGGTGGTCGTTGGGCGAAATATTCGGGTGCTCTGTGTAGTTCCATCCTGCGCGGCCCATCAGTCTGTTAATCTCTTTGTGGTCTTTCCCCATCAGGCTTTCGTCGGCCCGAAGCGAACTTTTCAGGCTGTATCTGTTTGTGCTGCACGATGCGCACAGGCATATTATCGACAGAATACCTATAATATATATGTTTCTCATTTTTCGGACTTTTTAATTACTAACGTCCCAAATACTCTTTTTATTATTTGTGCTTGTTGATATCTATTGCTACTTTTGCCGAAGAAGAGAAAAATGAATCATGGATCAGCCGAAGATTGAGCGTTTGCTACGATTGATAAAGTTGTTGACGGGTAACGTCAACTATACTGTCGACGAGATTGCCCGCAAATTGGAAATGTCGCGTCGCACAGTCTATCGCTATATAGACACTCTAAAGTCGGCGGGCTTTGTTATCCGCCGCGTGGACGACTCCTTCCATATGCTCAAAGAGAATCATCGTCTCGATGATATTGACAAGCTCGTGCACTTCAGCGAGGAAGAGGGCGCGCTTGTGAATCGTCTCATCGACGGGCTCGACGACACTAATATGCTCAAGCTCAATCTGCGAAAAAAGCTGGCGGCTGTCTACAATTTTACCTCGCTTGCCGATTGTGTAGTAAAAAAAGATAGTGTGACAAACACTCACGAGCTTATTTCGGCCATCGAGGGGCGCAGACAGGTGGTGCTGCGCCGTTACTCGTCGTCGAACAAGGGTGACGTGCGCGACAGGGTGGTGGAGCCTTTCGAGTTTACAACCAACTATATACAGGTGTGGTGCTACGAGCCGCTGACGCGCATGAACAAGCTCTTCCGCGTTTCGCGCATAGGCTCGGTCGAGGTTACCGACGCTGCGTGGGAGTTCGAGAGTGAACACCGCAGCGCAAAGATGGACATTTTCCGCACCGGCGGCAGCGAGGGCAAGCGCGTGCAGCTGGAGCTGGGAGTGATGGCGAAGAATCTTCTGCTCGAAGAGTATCCTCTCGCCGTGCGCGACCTTTCGCCCATTCCCGGTACAGAGCGCTGGTTGCTCGACACTGTTGTCTATCGTTACGAGGGTGTGGGACGTTTCGTCATCGGCCTTGCCAACGATATTGTCATCCGCGAGGGCGACGGCCTCAAAGATTATCTGCGCGAGTTTGTTGCCGACCACTGCAAGGCTCTATTTTAATATATGATGCGTTCCCGCACAGATTACACAGTATGTTAACAGCAACTACCCCAATGTGAATATCCAGCAGATAGAGCGCGACAGAGTGGATTACGAATTGAGACTCTCCAACCGTCTGGAGCTTACATTCGATACAAAATTCAACATCATCGACATTGACGATTAGTCTGTCAGCGTGACAAGAATATTAAAGAAAAGCTACTTACAATCGATGGCAGGCATCAGTCTGCCATCGATTTTTTGTCTGATTTTCCCTAAGAGAAGAGAAAATGATAATATTTTTGATGATTTTTTGTTTTGTGTCAAGAGTTGTCACAAGGCGGGGGTAATTTTGCATCGTAAACATAAAAAAACAGTGCTATGAACGAAGTGAATTTTATCAATTATCTTTTACTTGCATTTTTTGTTGCGGGTACATTCTATGTTGCATCTATTGTAGCTAAAGAGGTTTGCGACGATTTTTCGCGCTATTTGAAGCCCGTGAAGAGACTCATGCGCCGCCAGCTGTCGCGCCTGATGCACGATGCTTCATCTTTCTTGCGCTATTTTTCTTTGCGTCTCTATCGCGAAAAGTGTTAATTCTGCAAAGTGAATCGTTCGATTCTGTTGCATCTTCGCAGGCAGAATTGTAAAATGAATATATAAAGATATTGCTTATGTTTGGCTTTTGGGGGAACGAAAAAAAAAGGGGCGAGACGGCTCTCTCGTTGAGCTTCTTCGACAGGGACAATAAGAAAGTTTACGAGGTTTCGTACGAGAGTTGCGAGTTCAACGACTATGCGCGTGTGAAGGTGCTCGAGGGCTATTGCGAGAAGATGAATATGCGCTTCAAGCATTGGTTGCCCAACAACCGCTTCGACTCTCTGGTGGGGCACGCACTGCGCAACGGATTCTTTTCGTTGAAGCCTCTTTACGAGGGTGACGTCAAGGATAATCACAAATATGTGCTGTCGCTCAGTGTCGATGGGAAGCGGCGCGAGGTTGTCGACAGCTACGGTGCTGCGCCCCGCTGGTTGCGCGAGTTCGAGGTTATGCTTATGAACGAGTGTATTGCCGCCGAGGGGGCGTAACCTTCGAGAGCCGGCAAACAAATTCTCTGTTTCGAATGTTTATTGCAATAAAATAGTTGTAGTATTATGAAGAAACTAAGAATTACGGTTTTTGCCGACCCTGTGTGTACATGGTGTTGGGGCAGTGTGCCTGTGTTGCGGGCGCTTGAGTATCGCCTCGGGAAAAATGTGGAGATTGAGTATGTGATGTGCGGAATGATAGAGGATATTCGCTCTTTTGTCAACCGACGTCTGCAGATTGGTGGCGACACGGCCCTCTCTAACAGAAATATGATGAAGGCGTGGCTCGAGGCTTCTGTCGTTCATGGAATGCCCGTGCAGGAGCATGGCTTTCATCTTTTCTCCGATGCGCACCCCTCGACCTTCCCGCAGAATATTGCCTATGTGGCTGCGAAACTATGCCTCGCCGATGAGGGGGGCGACCTTGCGCGTGCCAACCGCTATCTGCGACGCGTGCAGCAGGCGACTGCGCTCGAGGCGATACAGACTTCGCGCGTGGAGATTCTTGCCGACCTTGCGGCTGTCGAGGGCTTCGACCCCGAGGAGTTTGCGCAGACGATGGATAGCGACGCGGCGAAAAAGGCTTTTGCCGACGACCGCGAACGTGCGCGCCTTTTTGACGTGAAGGAGTTCCCAACCTTTTTACTCGAATATTCGGGTCGCGAGTCTGTTCTTCGCGGCTACACTACATACAATGCTTTTGTGAAAGAGATTCTCGCTCTCGGTGGCGGCGAGATTCCCGCCCGCCTGCTCAAGCAGTCGGGCAGCGAGGCAGACAGCCACGCTCCTACAATAAAGAATGTGAAGAGCTTCGTGCAGCACTATAAGAGCGTCTTTCCCGTGGAGATTGCCACAGCCTTTTCTCTTGTGCGCCGCAGCGGCCGCTCGGCTGTGAATATAGAGTCCTATGAGCAGCTGCCCGACATTGTCGATGAACTGCTGAAGAGCGGCGAAATAGGAATGGCGCCTGTCGGCAACAGCTTCAAGCTCTTCGACCTTAAAGAGCCTGCAAATACTTCGCGTGAGCGCATGAGCGAACTGCACCACGCTTGGTAAATTCCATTATACTTCCATTATTTTCCACGCTGACGTCAGAGCATCTACGATGTCTCCTGCCGTCAATGCTGTGTGGCCGTTGCGTTCGGCGGCAATGTCTCCCGCGAGGCCGTGAATGTAGACTGCGATGCGTGCGGCGCTCGTCGAGTCGTAGCCGCGTGCAAGGAGTGCAAGCACAATGCCCGTGAGTGTGTCGCCGCTGCCTGCGGTTGCCATTCCCGGGTTTCCGGTGCTGTTGAAAAAGATGTTTCCGTCGGGGCTACACACTGCCGTGTATGCTCCTTTCAGTATGATGCAGATGTTGCATTTCTGTGCAAGCTCGGTGGCGGCTGCAAGCTGCTCTTCGCGGCTTTTTACTCCCCCTGCGAGGCGGGCAAACTCTCCCGGGTGCGGGGTTATTATGCTGCCGGCGGGCAGCTGCTCCAATGCTTCGGGATTTTTTGCTATTATATTAAGAGCATCGGCGTCAAGCACCATCGGCTCTCGGTTGTCGTTTATCAGTTGCAGCAGCGCCTTTTCTGTCGCGGCGGCTGTTCCAAGGCCGGGGCCGACAGCTACGGCTGTGTAGCGTTCAATGTTTGGCGGAGTACACAGATGGCTCTCGCCACCATCGGGCAGTGTCATTGCCTCGGGCACGGCCGTCTGCAGTATGGTATTGTTGCATTGTGGGGTAGCGACCGAGAGCAGTCCCACGCCCGAGCGCAGGGTGGCTCTTGCCGAGAGAACAGCCGCTCCGGCCATTCCCCGCGAGCCTGCCACGAGCAGTGCGTGCCCATAGTCGCCCTTGTGCGAGAATTTTCTACGGGCGGACAGCATTGCTGCAATTTCGGCTCTTTCTGTGTAGAAGAGATTGCTTTTTTGCTCCTCGATGGCACGGCTGTTCAGCCCGATGTCCAGGATGTGCCACTCTCCTGTGAATTGGTCGTTCGCAGGCATCAGAAACGAGAGCTTGGGGAACTGCAGCGTCAGCGTAGTGTGGGCGCGTACAATGTTATCGGTGTCGAAACTGCCGTTGCTCTCGCCGTGCAGTCCCGAGGGAATGTCTATGGCTACCCTCGTCGCCGAGCAGCTGTTGATGAAGCGTATCGCCCGGGCGAAGATTCCTTCGGCGGGCTTGTTGAGGCCGCTGCCGAAAATGCCGTCCACGATGATGCTATTTTCCGGTAGCGTGGGCGCTGTAAATTCATTGCCGAGTATGTTTATGGGCGTTGCGCACCTTCTCAATCTTTCAAGATTCTCTGCGCAGTCGGGCGACAGCCTGCCTTTGGGGTCGAGCAGCCACACTTCGCCCTTTTCGCCGGCCTCTTCGAGCATGCGGGCAATGGCGAGTGCGTCGCCTCCGTTGTTGCCCGGTCCGGCAAAGATGGCAAAAAAGTTACCCTCTCCGCCGAATCTCTGCAAGATTGCATCGGTGAGTGTTCGCGCCGCGCGCTCCATAAGGTCAATCGAGGCGATGGGCTCGTAACGCATGGTGTCCGAGTCTATCTGCCGTATCTGCTCAGTCCTGAAAATCTTCATTTTTGTGCCCTTTTTGTTTACGCAGGCAAATATAGAATGTTTTTTTATTCCCAAGATTGCCTTTTGGGTAAAAACTGTTTTTTTTGTACTGTTTGTTCATTATCTTCGCGGCGGAAATAGAGTATCCGTAAAGAATGAATGCAATAAGGACGATAGCTATATTTTGTTGCCTTTTTACACTCCTCTCCTTTGACGTGAATGCCCAGTCTGCGGTTGCTGCGGGCGACAGCGTGGTATATGCGAAAAGCGGAAAGAGAGTGATATTGGGAACGCACAACAGCGCCACAAGCGGAAAAACTGTCTGGTGGCAGCGCCTCTTTTCGTGGGCAATCAGCCCCACCTCACGCTGCCAGACAAAGAGTATCGAGGAGCAGCTGCTTGGCGGGGTGCGTCTTTTCAATCTTCAGGTGTGCCGTTACAAGGGCGAGTGGCACATTTCTCACGGGTTGAGCATCTACGAAGAGAAACTATTCGATGTTCTCGACCAGATGAAGAAATACAAAGGCATTGTCTTTCAGCTCTATCTGGACAAGAATTTTTTTGTGGGGCAGGATGAAGAGGCCTTTCTCGACCTTGTGGAAGATATTAAAGAGGAGTATTGCTCGCCCGACTTTATAATGCATATGGCGTGGATAGAGGGTACGGATAAATACCCTCACAAGACCGAATATAAGCTGAAGATAGAGGAACACTATTGGACGTCGACGTGGGCCGAGCGATTCGCGGGCTCGTGGGTAGAGAAACTCCCGCTGCCGAAGTCTCACGCAAAGAAATATAATGATAGCTACATTGAGAATTGCAAGGCCGACTATCTGATGCTCGACTTTTTCGAGTGATTGTGCGAAAAGCCGGACACTATATTTGCCCGGGCCGAGCAAATATCAAAAATATTTCTTTGTCGGTTGTGTGGCAATGGCTACCTTTACAGAGTGAAAATTTTAAATGACGATAAATATGAGAAAAACAGTAAGTTTGTTGTTGCTCGTGGCAACAATTTTGTTTGGCAGTTGCGCGCCTAAAGATGGTGACGCAAAGGTGGTGATGGAGACTACCGCCGGAACTATGGAGTTTATTCTTTATGGCGAGACTCCCAAGCATCGTGACAATTTCATCAAGCTCGCAGGAGAGCAGTATTTCGATTCGTTGCTCTTCCATCGTGTGATAAAGGACTTTATGATTCAGGGAGGCGACCCCGATTCAAAATATGCTCCGGCGGGTGCGCGTCTGGGCGAGGGTGGTCCCGACTACCGTCTCGATGCAGAGTTTAACCCCCAGCTGCTTCACAAGCGCGGAGCGTTGGCTGCTGCTCGTGAGGGCGACGCAGTGAATCCCATGAAGCGCTCGTCGGCGAGTCAATTTTATGTAGTGTGGGGAAAAATCTACACTCCTCAGGAGATTGAGTCCATGAGCCGCAGAATGAAAGAGGTGGGCCTCGGCGAGCTTTCACCCGAGCAGAAAGAGCTCTACTCGACCGTGGGCGGTACCCCCTTCCTCGACGGACAGTATACTGTCTTTGGCGAGATTACAAAGGGTCTCGAGGTTGTCGATAAGATACAGAATGTAGCTACCGACGCCAACGACCGTCCTTTGGAGGATGTAAGAATATTGAGCGTAAAAGTTATCGAATAATATGCTGAACGTTGGCGATAAAGTGCCCGATTTTCTCGGCAAGGACGAGACGGGGCGCGAGGTGCGTGTGAGCGATTTTGCAGGCAAGAGGCTTGTAGTCTATTTCTACCCCAAAGACAGCACTCCCGGCTGTACGGCCGAGGCCTGTTCGCTGCGCGACGGCCTCGACGAGCTTGCGGCTGCGGGCTACGCGGTTGTGGGAGTGAGTGCCGATAGCGAGGCGTCGCATCAGCGTTTCAAGCTCAAGCAGCAGTTGAACTTCCCGCTGATAGCCGATGTTGACAAGGCTCTCATCAAGCAGTTTGGCGCGTGGGGCGAGAAGAAGATGGCCGGCCGAGTGTACGACGGAATCCTGCGCACCACATTCGTGATTTCGGCTGACGACTGCACCGTGGAGCGTGTAATTACAAAGGTCGACACAAAAAATGCGGCCCGTCAGTTGTTGCAGGGGTAAATTTTATATATACGAACTTTTTGAGGGTATCGATATTTGTAGTATCTTCGCACGCTCAAAAAATGAATAGTAGTTGGTTGCAGAGCCCCGAGGCTCTGCAACCGCTCTCTTTTTTCTTTGTGGGAATAACAAATTATTAAAATATTTACATTATGATTTTTAGTTCTATTTTAGCGCAGGCGGCTGCCGCTTCGGACAGCATTGCAATCAGTGCCGAGAGCATGCAGGCTGCCATTGCTTCTCTTTCGGGATTGACAGTTGCCGAGATTGTCGAGTATCTTGTGAATGCAGGCCTCACATTGGGTAGCAAAATTATCCAGATTGTATTAATCTGGATCGTGGGCCGTTGGCTCTCTAAGCGCCTCGTTTCTATGCTCAAGAATATGATGGCCAAGAAAAAGACCGATGCCTCTATTCAGACTTTCCTTGTGAGCTTCATTGACATTGTGGTGCTTATTATTCTTCTGATAATCATTATCAGCGTGGTTGGAATCGACACCTCTTCGTTTGTGGCACTTTTTGCATCGGCCGGTGTTGCCATAGGTATGGCCCTCAGCGGAACATTGCAGAACTTCGCAGGTGGAGTAATGGTGCTTCTTTTCCGTCCCTACAAGGTTGGTGACTTTATCGAGGCTCAGGGACAGGCGGGTGTCGTAAAGGAGATTCAGATTTTCAATACTCTCATCCAGACAGGTGACAACCGCATTATCATCGTTCCCAACGGTCCTCTTTCGACAGGCATCATCAACAACTACTCTCGCGAGAAGACTCGTCGTATTGACCTTTCGTACTCAATCTCTTATGGTGACGACTACGAGCTTGCCAAGAGCGTGCTTCTCGACATTATCGGCAAGGACGAGCGCATTGCAAAGACTCCCGCTCCTTTCGTTGAGCTTGGCTCGTTGGGTGCAAGCTCTATAGATATTACAGTGCGTGTGTGGTGCAACGCTGCCGATTATTGGGCAATCTATTTTGACATGAACAAGACTGTCTACAAGACCTTCCCCGAGAAGGGCTTGAACTTCCCCTTCAATACAATGACTGTGGAGATGAAGAAGGCCTAATCTTTCTTCTATCGAGTGAAAATGGAGCCGTCCCTGCGGGTGCGGCTCCATTTTTTTATAAATATTCGTTAATGTGGGGGGCAGCTACGCAATTTTACACTATATTTACGCAGCTATTAATAATTATCTGTATTATGAAGAGAGGAACTTATGCGATTGGTGCAGGCCTTGTGGCTCTGTTTGTTGCCGGACTTTTGATTTTTGCCTTCAAGGCTTGTGGCTTTTCTGTCAATGGAATTTCCGAGGGCGACGAAGCTGCGCTGAATGATACTGTGCGTGTGTGCGAGAATTTGACCTATGGTGGCAAAGAGAGAAATGTTTTTGACCTATACATTCCTGCGGGGGCCGACAAAAGAGAGGAGCATGCTCTTATTCTCTTTCTGCACGGTGGTTCGTGGACGTCGGGCGACAAGGCCTCTATGGCCGACGATTGCCGTTTCTTTGCCGAGCGTGGCTACGTTACCGCTACCATGAACTACTCTTTCCTGAATATGATGGGCGAAGAGAAGGTCGATTTTACCACCATGATGACCGAGATTGCGACGGCTCTTTCGGCTATCAAAGGCTACGCGGCTGCGCAGGGAGTGAACGTGACGAAGGTTGCTCTTTCGGGCTATTCGGCCGGAGCGCATCTTGCTCTTCTCTATACTTACAGCATGGCCGGCCATTCGCCTCTGCCGGTGCTCTTTGTACATTCAAAGGCGGGCCCTGCCGATTTTCGCACCTTCTCACCCTCGTCGTCCGATGTTCAGGATTTTATGGCTAAAATGGGTGTCGGCAGCGATGAAAAGTCTGTCGAGGAACTTCTGAAGAACGAAAAGGTTGTGGCGATGATACAGGCTGTCTCTCCTGTCTTTTATGTGAAGGGTGGGGCGGCGCCTGCCATTCTTTCCTATGGCCGTCAGGATGGTCTTGTAGTGTGGGGAAATGTTGCGTCTATGATGAACGTTCTTGATGCAAACGTTGTTGATTATAAGCTGATTGAGTATCCTAATTCGGGACACGGCCTCGACAAAGACGCAGATAGTGCTCAGCGCTCCGTTGATGCGATGCTTGATTATGCAAAGAAATATTTTGGATATTAAGCTTATGACACTCAAAGAATTTATATCAAAAGGCGACAGATTCGCGGCGAATGCCGGCGCCAAGCTTGTAACCGTGAAAGATGGTTACGCAATGTCGCAGATGGTTGTCACCAAAGAGCATCTTAATGCGGGCGGAGTCTGTCAGGGTGGTGCTATTTTCACTCTTGCCGACGTTGCGCTTGCTGCTGTTACAAACTCCAATTTTCAGCTCACTTTCGCCATCGATTCCTCTATCTTCTACCACCGTTCGGCGATGCTCGGCGACCTGCTCACTGCCGAGGCGGTTGCTGTCTCGCGTCATCCGAAAATCCCATATTGCGAGGTTAAGGTAAAGAATCAGGATGATGTTCTTATTGCCTCTTTTCAGGCTACCTGCTACAATAAGCGTGTGCCGCTCGAGGGGGTGGATGCTCTTGAGTAACAGCGTGATTATTCTTGTGTGAATTCTATTCCGCAGCTTTTGCAGTTGCGCTCGATGGCGGCTGCAAGCTCCTCGGTTGAGATTCCTAAAATCGTGGCAATGTTATTATAGTGTAGGGCGAGCGGGGCGCAATCTTCGTCGCGTTCAATGAACAGCCTGTCGATGGGGGTGCTCAAAAGGCTCTCTCTGTTGAATTTCGTGCCGTAGGAGAGGAAGAACCCCTCGGCCAGATATTGCCGCGCCTGTTCGGGCTTTCCGCGGAATCCGTGAACTATCCACGCTTGCGTGGGGCGGCGCTCTTTGTGCAGACGCATGATAATCTCCTGCCCCTTTACAATGTGCAGTATCAGCGGCTTTTGCAGTTGCTCCGAAAGTTCAATGTGGGCTTTCAGAATCTCTGTCTGCGTCTCTATCGTGGCCTTGCTGCCCACAGTGTCGATGCCGCACTCTCCGATGGCTTTTACATTTTCCATGCGCGCCAGCCTTGCAATCTCCTGCATCTTTTGCCCGCACTCTGCGTCGATGTT
Source organism: Bacteroidaceae bacterium (assembly GCA_017547585.1). Taxonomy (GTDB): domain Bacteria; phylum Bacteroidota; class Bacteroidia; order Bacteroidales; family Bacteroidaceae; genus HGM04593. Next base: position 52,679 of record JAFYPH010000062.1, read on the forward strand.
CCACGGGTGCAGCCCGACGGAAATGTTCTTTTCCTCAACGTTGTGCCCGTCGGTGCAGCTTAGGATGAAAAGATTGCCGTCATTGTCTCTGTGGTGAGTGTGCAGGTCTATGAGTCTCATGAGCGAAGCTATTTTAAAAGAGAGAGCACCAAGAATGGTGCTCTCTGTCTGTATTTACTGCTTGATAATGTAGGGCTTGTCTACAATCTTCTCTTCGGTGTTGGGGGGCGACACAATCAGCAGCGAGCATCCGTGGGGAGCAATCTCCTCCTCGTATCTGTCGCGGGGGCCGATTTTTGCAACGTCCTTCTGACGCCATACGTCGCGCACGGTAATCTCCTTGCTCCACAATCCCAATGTACGGGGGGTGAATCCTATCTTCTGGGGCTTTGTAGAGGTGTTGAAAAGACCTACTGCCAAATTGCCATTCTCGAGGATTTTTACATAAACAACGTAACCGTCGCCTCTGAAGTAGGGAACGCCGCGCATGCCCAAGGGGTCCTGACAGATGTCGTTAACCTCGTAGTTGCAGAGCAGGCTCAATGTAAAGTCGTCCATCTGTGCAATGTCGCAGCCGATGAGGAAGGGTGACGAGAAGAGTGCCCACAAAGAGATGTGTGTGTACTGCTCGTCGGGTGTCAGACGTGTGTAGTGCAGGTTGGGGCCCCAGCCTACCATTCCCACTACGAGCATGTCCGCGTCGGCCCAGTGGCCGGGGCCGCTGAATGCGGGCCAACGATCCTGCGGGCCGAAGCCGATGCGCACGATGCTGCTCCATGTGTCGAAAATATCATCGGTGGTGCGCCAGCACTGTGTAAGTTTGGACCATGTGCGTGCCATTGCAAAGGGGTCCGAGCCCGAAATGCTCAGCGCAATGTCGCGGCCGGTTGCGCGCAGCGCGTCGGCCATCTCCTTTGTGTAGTAGTAGTCGTTGGGGTTCCAGTCGTACTTAAGATAGTCGATGCCCCAGTCGGCCCACTGCTTCGCATCCTGCTCGGCAAATGAGTATGCTCCATGGTAGCGGAAGTAACCGCTGTGAAGCTTCTTGTTGGGGTCTTCGAGCTTGTAATTCTCGTCGCAAACGCCCTTCTCTATCCATTCGTATTTTCCTTCGGGGTTGTCACACTGTGTACCAATGTGGCCCAAATATGTGCACACCCAAGGAGCCGAGTAGATTCCGGCCTTAAGACCCATTCCGTGGATGGTGTCCACAAGGCCTTTGATGTCCTCGAACTTCTTGTTGGGCTGAATGGCATTGTATTTTCCGCCGCGGATGCCCTGCCATCCGTCGTCGATGTTAATGTATGTGTAGCCGTAGTTTGCAAGGCCTTTGTCGACCATTGCTTTTGCCGAACTGAGCACCTTCTCTTGGCTGACGCTCTTGCCCCAGCAGTTCCAGCTGTTCCAGCCCATGGGGGGTGTCAGCAGAATATCCTCGCCGACAACGATGCGCAGGTCGCGCTCGGCCTCACCCAATGTGTTCTTTGCGCGCAGGGTTACATTGTATGTGCCCTCTTTTTTGAGAACTCCGGTGATGATACCTGTCTTCTCGTCGAGCTTCAGTCCTTTGGGCAGTCCCTCGGCCGAGAAGGTCATGGGACGGATACCCGTTGCGGCTATCGTGTAGCGGAACTCTGCCTTGGGGCGCACTCCGAATACGCGCGCGCTGTTGATGCGCGGGGTGTTGGGCGCGGGGGGCGTCAGAATGTACTTTGAATTGTCGGGGGCTGTCGCTTTTTTCTCTTGCGCGACAGACTGCTGCGGCAATATTGCCGCCACCATCAGCAGTGCAATCAAAAATTTGGCTGTGTAATTTTTCATATTTTTATTTGTTGATTTTTTGTTGTCTGTAGCCAGTGTGTTTACACTCTTTTGCAAAGCTATAAATTTATTTTAAAATAAAGAGTGTAAAAGAAAATTGTTTTTGCATTTAACAAAAAAATCCTGCCCGACATTGTCGAGCAGGATTTTAAAGTTGCTTTTGCGCGATAGATTATCGACGCAAGCCCAATTTTGCAATGATAGCACGGTAGCGCTCGATGTCGCGATCCTTCAAGTATTTGAGGAGCGCACGACGCTTACCTACCAACATTGTCAAAGCTCTCTGTGTACTATAATCTTTACGGTTAGCTTTGAGGTGTTCCGTCAAATGGGCAATACGGTACGAAAACAACGCTATCTGGCTCTCTGCAGAACCTGTATCAGTGTTAGACTTTCCGTAAGTACCAAAGATCTCTTGTTTTTTAGCTGCATCTAAATACATAGACATTTTGTTTTTTAAGTGTATAACTTTGTTTTTTAGCGGCGCAAAGGTACGCATAATTTTTGAAAATGCAATCATTTGGCACTCTTTTTCTTCAAAAAGAATTTCAGGGTGCCTATTTTCTTCTTATACTTCTATAATAAATAGGGGAATTTTCCGATATTTTGTTGTACCTTTGCAGACGAATTTAGAATAAAAAGTATGCAGGAAATTAGAAACATTGCCATTATTGCACACGTCGATCATGGTAAGACCACTCTGGTGGACAAAATGATGCTCGCGGGCAATCTGTTGAAAGAGCAGGACAACGATGCTCTCACACTCGATAACAACGACCTTGAGCGCGAGCGTGGAATCACCATTCTCTCGAAAAACGTCTCTATAGAATATAAAAACACCAAGATTAATATTATCGACACTCCGGGACACTCTGACTTTGGTGGAGAGGTGGAGCGTGTACTCAATATGGCCGACGGCTGCCTGTTGCTTGTGGATGCCTTCGAGGGTCCCATGCCTCAGACACGTTTCGTGCTGCAGAAGGCTCTCCAGATTGGCCTCAAGCCCATCGTGGTTGTCAACAAGGTGGACAAACCCAACTGCCGCCCCGACGAGGTGCACGAAATGGTGTTCGACCTTATGTTCTCGCTCGACGCTACCGAGGAGCAGCTTGACTTCCCTGTAATCTTCGGCTCGGCAAAGAACAACTGGATGAGCAAGGACTGGCGCAACCAGACTGACAGCATCATTCCTCTGCTCGATGCAATTATCGAGCATATTCCCGCTCCCGAGAAGAACGAGGGTACTCCCCAGATGCTCATTACTTCGCTCGACTATTCGCCCTATACGGGCCGTATAGCCATTGGTCGCATTCATCGTGGCGAGCTCAACGAGGGTAGCAATATGACTCTTGTTAATCGCAACGGCGAACAGACAAAGGTAAAAATCAAAGAATTGCATACTTTCGAGGGCCTCGGCCGTCGTCGCGCACAGAGTGTTGGTTGTGGCGATATTTGCGCCATCGTAGGTCTCGAGAAGTTCGAGATTGGCGACACTATCTGCGACTTCGAGAATCCCGAGCCTCTGCCTCCCATCAGCATCGACGAGCCTACAATGAGTATGCTCTTCACCATAAACGACTCGCCCTTCTTCGGTAAAGAGGGTAAGTTCGTAACTTCGCGCCACATTCAGGAGCGCCTCGACAAAGAGCTTGACAAGAACCTTGCTCTGCGCGTGAGCAAGTCTCCCGAGGAGGATGCGTGGACAGTATTCGGCCGCGGAGTGCTTCACCTCTCGGTGCTCATTGAGACTATGCGTCGCGAGGGCTACGAGCTTCAGGTGGGTCAGCCTCAGGTAATCTACAAAGAGATTAACGGCGAGCGTTGCGAGCCTGTCGAGGAGCTTACAATCAACGTGCCCAGCGACTATTCGAGCAAGATGATAGACATGATTACCCGCCGTAAGGGAGAAATGACCTCTATGGAGGCTCAGGGCGAGCGCGTGAACATTGAGTTCAACATTCCTTCGCGAGGAATCATCGGATTGCGTACAAATATCCTCACCGCATCGGCCGGCGAGGCTATAATGGCTCACCGTTTCAAAGAGTACCAGCCCTACAAGGGCGATATCGAGCGTCGCGTGAACGGCTCTATGGTGGCAATGGAGAGCGGAACAGCGTTTGCTTATGCTATCGACAAACTGCAGGAGCGCGGACGTTTCTTCATCAATCCTCAGGATGAGGTCTACGCAGGTCAGGTAGTGGGCGAGCACGTACACGATAATGACCTTGTGATTAATGTAACAAAGAGCAAGAAACTTACAAATATGCGTGCGAGCGGCTCGGACGACAAGGTGCGCATCGTGCCTCCCGTAGTATTCTCGCTCGAAGAGGCGCTCGAATACATTAAGGAGGATGAGTACGTAGAGGTTACTCCCAAGTCTATGCGCATGCGCAAGATTATCCTCGACGAAATTGAACGCAAAAGAGCAAATAAAGTATGAGAAACATTGCGATTGTAGCATCCATATTGCTTGCACTGCTTGCATCGTGTGCGGGTGGTGAGGCCTATTATAATATCAGCGGCGCCGGCGTTGAGGCGGGCGACACGCTGTACCTCTATGGCCTCGACCGTCGCTACGAATATATGGATACTATTCTTGCCGATGAAGAGGGTGCTTTCGATTATGATGTTTACGCCGATACGGTGTTCCCTTTGAGTCTGCTGATGCCTTCGGGCAAGGCCATTCTGCTTTTCGCCGAGCCTGCAACTGCGGCAACGGTTGTCCCCGACAGCGTGCAGCAGGGAAAATGGATGGTGAAGGGTGGCCGCTTGCAGCATCTGTATGACAGCATGGCTGCGCGCATAGAGAGCCTGCCTCTTGCCAAACGTTTCGAGGAGATTGACAGCTTTGTGCGTCGCGACCCGATGAACGAGGTTAACATTATGCTGTGGAGACGCTACCTTGTAGAGTCGCCCAAGCCCGAAATGCGCAACATGCGCAGTGTCGCCAATCTCTTTGGCGGCAGACTGAACGACGATGATTATGTTGAAGATTTTCAGGAGCTTGTAGACAAGAAACGCTCGTTGGCGACAGTAATATATTCGTCGGTGCCTGTGTTCAACTTTGTTGCAATCGACGACTCTACAAAAATATCAAATGCCCGATACAGAGAGAAATTCCTTGTGCTCAACTTCTGGGCTTCGTGGGATTCCCTCTCGTGTGAGCGCATGAAGCAGATGAGCAGCATGTACGTACGTTTCAAGGCCGATGAGCTTATGATGCTTAACGTGTCGCTCGACCACGATACGGCGCAGTGGCGCCAAAAGGTGCTTGCCGACTCTATCCTCGGCGACAATGTGTGCGACCTTAAAATGTGGGACAATATTCTTGTAAAAAGATACGACGTCAACAGCTTGCCCTATTCCGTGCTTGTGAATCCGCAGCTGCTGAACATCAGCTACGATACGAATCCCGAGAAACTCGACGCGTCGCTGGATTCCATCATGGGTGTTTATAAAAAGAATAAAGAGACGAGCGACAAACGCCGTAAAAAGAAAAAATAGATTCGCTGAATGTTAGTAAAGGTGTATGCGGCAGCATTGCAGGGGGTAAATGCCATACAGGTTACCATCGAAGTGAACGCGCTTCGCGGTATCCGCTTTTTCCTTGTGGGCCTGCCCGACAATGCCGTGAAAGAGAGTCACGAACGCATAAGGTCGGCACTCGAATTCAACGGACTGAAATTCCCAAGCAAACAGATTGTCGTAAATATGGCCCCGGCGGACATACGCAAAGAGGGCTCGGCCTACGACCTTCCCATAGCCATTGGAATCCTTGCGGCCGATGGGGTAGTGTCGGCCGAACGCCTGGGCAAATATATGATAATGGGAGAGCTTGGCCTCGACGGAGGACTCGTGCCCATAAAAGGAGCGCTGCCCATTGCACTGAAGGCTGCCGAGAGTGGCTACGAGGGTGTCATCCTGCCCGCCGAAAATGCAGCCGAGGCAGCCGTCGTCGGAGATATTAAAGTGTACGCCGCCGAAAATCTGATGCAGGTGATACGCTTCCTCAACGGCGAGGAGGGAATGACCTCCTACACTATGGACGTCGAGCGAGAATTCTACTCGCGACAGAGTAATTTTGAATTTGATTTTTCCGAGGTGCGCGGACAAGAGAGCGTGAAGCGTGCCTTCGAGGTTGCCGCCGCCGGCGGACACAACCTTATAATGATAGGCCCTCCCGGTAGCGGAAAGTCGATGATGGCCAAGAGACTGCCCTCGATACTGCCTCCGCTGACACTGCAGGAGAGTCTCGAAACAACAAAGATACACTCGGTGAGCGGATGCCTGACGGGTGGCGCGTCGCTCATTACGCAGCGTCCGTTCCGCAGCCCCCACCACACAATATCCTCTGTGGCACTCGTCGGTGGCGGCGCCAATCCCAAGCCCGGCGAAATTTCACTCGCCCACAATGGAGTGCTTTTCCTCGACGAGCTTCCCGAATTCAACAGAAGCGTCCTCGAGGTTATGCGCCAGCCGCTCGAAGACAGGAAAATATCCGTCGCACGAGCAAACTACAAAGTAGACTACCCCGCGGGAGTGATGTTCGTGGCCTCCATGAACCCCTGCCCATGCGGCTACTATAATCATCCGACGAAGGCCTGTGTGTGCAACCCCGGACAGGTGCAGCGCTACCTTAACCGCATAAGTGGTCCGCTGCTTGATCGCATTGACCTGCAGATTGAGATTGTTCCCGTACCCTTCGAGAAAATCTCCGACGCGCGCGAGGGCGAGCCCAGCGCAGCCATCCGCGAGCGTGTGATTGCCGCCCGCAAGATACAGGAGGAACGCTTCAAGAACGAAGAGGGAATATACTGCAACGCACAGATGACCCCCAGACTGTCGAGCCGTTACGCGGTTATCGACGACACCTGCCGCACGCTGCTGCGTACGGCCATGAATCGCTTCAACCTCTCGGCGCGCGCGTACGATAGAATCGTAAAGGTGGCCCGCACCATCGCCGACCTCGAGGCGAGCGAGAATATACAGAGCCACCATATTGCCGAGGCAATAGGCTACCGCAACCTCGACCGCGAAAGTTGGGGAGTGTAGCGACGCAAGTTCGACAATTCTGGCGGCAGATAATCGGGCGAAGTGCATACGAAGTTTGCACCGCACGGGATGCCAAAAAGAAAGGATTGTCAAAGTTGGGGGGTGTAGCGACACAAGTTCGACAATCCTGGCGGCAGATAGTCGGGTGAAGTGCAGACGAAGTTTGCACCGCACGGGATGCCAAAAAGAAAGGATTGTCAAAGTTGGGGAAATTAGCAGGGTCGTCAGGCAATTGTAAAATGAAAGAATAACATAAAAAATATAATAAAATGGCAAAAGAACTTTTTACATCAGCACCTTATAAAATCGCAGACATGAGTCTTGCCGATTTTGGTCGCAAAGAGATAGAATTGGCAGAGCATGAGATGCCCGGTCTTATGGCACTGCGCGAAAAGTATGGCAAAGAGAAGCCTTTGAAGGGCGCTCGCATCATGGGCTCACTGCACATGACCATCCAGACAGCTGTGCTCATAGAGACTCTCGCCGAGCTTGGCGCCGAGATTCGTTGGGTATCGTGCAACATATATTCTACACAGGATCATGCGGCTGCTGCAATTGCTGCTGCGGGAATCCCCGTGTTTGCATGGAAGGGCGAGACACTCGCCGACTACTGGTGGTGCACACTCCAGGCTATGAACTTCGGCGACGGCCTTGGCCCCAATATGATTGTTGACGATGGTGGCGACGCTACGCTGATGATTCATCTTGGCTACGCTGCCGAGAATGGCGACACTTCAGTGCTCAACTACGAGGGTGCGGCCGAGGACGAGGTTGAACTTAAAAAACTCCTCGCCGAGGTCCTTGCTGCCGACAATGGAATCTGGCACCGCATTGCAAAAGATATCAAGGGTGTATCAGAGGAGACAACTACCGGCGTTCACCGTCTCTATCAGATGATGGAGAATAAGGAACTTCTCTTCCCCGCATTCAACGTAAACGACTCTGTTACAAAGAGCAAGTTCGACAACCTCTACGGTTGCCGCGAGTCGCTTGCCGACGGAATCAAGCGTGCGACAGACGTGATGATTGCAGGTAAGGTTGTAGTTGTTGCAGGTTACGGCGATGTTGGTAAAGGTTGCGCACACAGCATGCGTTCATACGGAGCACGCGTACTTGTAACAGAGATTGACCCCATCTGCGCGCTTCAGGCAGCAATGGAGGGATTCGAGGTTGTAACAATGGAAGAGGCTTGCAAGATTGCAAACATCTTCGTGACAACAACAGGTAACGTGGACATCGTACGCATCGACCACATGGAGCAGATGCCCGACCAGGCTATCGTCTGCAACATCGGTCACTTCGACAACGAGATTCAGGTGGATGCACTCAAAAAATACGAAGGCATACGTTGCGTAAACATCAAACCTCAGGTTGACCGTTACTTCTTCCCCGACGGACACAGCATCATTCTGCTTGCCGACGGTCGCCTTGTAAACCTTGGCTGCGCAACAGGTCACCCCTCGTTTGTGATGAGTAACTCATTCACCAACCAGACTCTTGCACAGATTGAGCTTTTCACAAAGAACTATGAGGTTGGCGTTTACTGTCTGCCCAAGCATCTTGACGAGGAGGTTGCGCGCCTTCACCTGGGCCGCCTCAACGTGCATCTTACAAAGCTCACACCCAAGCAGGCTGCCTACATTGGCGTAAATGTGGACGGCCCCTATAAGTCTGACATCTACCGTTACTAACATAGGACTCTTGAATTTTGCAATGACAAAATCAAAGACAATCTGTGTGTATTGCGCATCGAGCAGCCGGGTGGCAAGCCTCTATACTGAGGCTGCCACCCGGCTGGGCTCGTTGATTGCGCGTGCGGGAATGACACTCGTCACGGGTGCCGGTTGTCAGGGGCTCATGCGCGCCGTCGAGGATGGTGCGCTGGACGAAGGCGGCAAGGCCATTGGAGTAATCCCCCGTTTCATGATAGACGCAGGGTGGCAGCATCCGGCACTCACAGAGCTGCGCGTCACCGAGAATATGCACGAGCGCAAACAGCTTATGGCCGACCTCTCCGACGCGGTGGTTGCGCTACCCGGCGGTTGCGGCACCATGGAAGAGCTGCTCGAAATAATCACATGGAAGCAGTTGGGCCTCTATCTGAATCCCATTGTCATTCTCAACGTGGGTGGCTACTACGACCATCTTATCAAGCAGCTTGAGCATGCTGTTGAGGAGCATTTTATGGGTGAGATTCACAGCAAAATATGGAGCGTGGCATCTACCCCCGAAGAGGTTCTTGACATCATCGAGGCTACCCCTGCGTGGGACGCTTCCATAAGAAAATACGCAGCACTATGACAGGCACGCCTATCCCCTATTTCTTTGGAAACGACAATCTGTTGCTTGCGATGTTCCTGCTGAATCTTCTGGGAATATCGTATGTCTTTATTCTCAACGGCGATAGTATATTCCAACGAATAAAAAGTCTATTTTATTACAGTCGCAACAGCAAGCCCTACAACAATCAGACGCACATCAATCGTTTCTGCAACGTAATTCTTTACCTGCAGGTGGTGCTCTTCTGCTCGGTGATGGCCTTTGCCGCGCTCAAATACAACCACGGGGTGGTGGATGCCGGCAGCAGCTACATCTGCTGGGGAATATATATGCTGCTGTTTGCAGTTGTAGTCTTTGCCAAACGCCTGATATACGATATTGTAAATGCAATTCTCTTCACTCCGCAACAGACGCGCGAATGGAGAAATTCATATTTCTTTACAATGCAGTTGTCGGGCTTCATGCTGTTCCCTCTGGTGCTTGCAATACTCATAATGCCGCATGTTCCGCACAGAGTGTACACTGTGTACCTGGCTGTTACCGCGATAATTTGTTTATTAATGTTAATAAGCAGGTGCAAAAAACTTATTTTTATGCAAAAAAACGGTTTTTTGGATATTGTTTTGTACCTTTGCGAGCTTGAAATCTTGCCCACGGCGGTAATTTTAAAAGCAATAAATGAACTGAACGAATTTTTAACGATAAATTTTTAGGACATTGAAGGTAAATAAGATTCTGGTGTCACAGCCAAAACCGACAACGGAAAAGTCTCCCTATTTCGATATTGCGGAAAAGCACCGTGTGCAGATAGATTTCCGCTCTTTCATTAAGGTGGAGGGATTGACTGCGAAAGAATTCAGACAGCAAAAAGTCTCTATTCCCGGACACACGGCTATCGTGTTCTTATCACGTCATGCTATTGACTACTTTTTTACATTGTGCAAAGATTTGCGTGTAACCATTCCCGATGATATGAAGTATTTCTGTCTCTCGGAGACAATTTCTTTGTACATCCAGAAGTATGTGCAGTATCGCAAGAGAAAAGTATTCTTTGGCAACGGACATATTCAGGACCTTGCTCCTTTGTTTGCGAAACATAAGAACGAGCGTTACTTTGTGCCTATGTCCAACCTTAATAACGACGAACTTTGCAAGATGTTCGACGCTTATGGCATTGAGCACTCTCAGGCTGAAATGTATCGCACGGTAAGCAACGACTTCGATCCCGAATTTATCGATCAGTATGACATGCTTATCTTCTTCAGCCCTCACGGAATTGAGTCGTTGTTCAAGAATGTACCCAACTTCGAGCAGGGCGACAAGCTCATTGCTTGCTTCGGAAAGGTTACTGCCGATGCTATCCGCAATGCGGGTCTGCGTCTCGACCTCGAGGCTCCCACAGTGGAGGCTACTTCGATGACTGCTGCCCTCGACCAGTACCTTGCAAAAATTCAGAAACAGTAAAAAGAGACAGATTATAGGCTACCCTGTTATTCGAGCATAATAGGGTAGCTTTTTGTTTAAGAAGCTGTTCGAAATTTCTTTCACGAAAAACTATGAGCGTGAATTTGGGCAGTTTCTAAAAATGTGTCGAGAAGATGGAAAAGAACAATAAATTTACGAAAAGTGAGCGCCTGTCGCGCAAGGCTGTTATTGACCGACTGTACGCCGAGGGGCGTTCGGTGGCGGCTTTCCCCCTGCGTGCCGTCTATCTTCCCCTCGAGCCCGAAGAGGGCGAGCCCACTGTTTCCATACTCATTGCCGTTTCTAAAAAACGTTTCCGTCACGCTGTCGACCGCAACCTCGTCAAGCGTCGTTTGCGCGAGGCCTATCGTCTGAACAAGCATCCTTTTGCCGAGGCGTTGCAGCAGAAGGGGTGTCGCATGGCAGTGGCCATCCTCTATCTTGACAAGCAGCACCATTCGTTCGTTAATCTGCAGGCGCGCCTGAAAAAACTCATGCAGGCGATAATCACAAAAGAGTTTGAGCAATGAGACGCTTCTTTGTGTGGCTGCTGATTCTTCCAATAAAATTCTATCAGCGCTGCATCTCCCCAATGACTCCTCCGTCGTGTCGTTTCACGCCCACCTGTTCGCAATATGCAATAGAGGCCCTGCGCAAGCATGGAGTCTTTAAAGGACTCTACCTTGCTGTGCGACGCATTCTGCGCTGCCACCCGTGGGGCGGCTCGGGTTACGACCCCGTTCCCTGAAAGTTATTTTATTATTACTCCAAACTCGGCAACCGTGTATGTTCCGCTGTTGTCGGTAGTCTCTGTCGGCTCAATCTTTATGAAGCGGACGTTGCGCGCGCTCGCGAATCTTATATTCTGCGCAGTGGGGTTGTTGCGGATGTTCTCGAACTCTCTGTCGCCGCCATCCTGCTCCCACGTTTCGCCGTCGAGGCTTGTGTATAAGCGATACTTTGTAATTGTACCCTCGCCATTCACTTTACCGGCAGGGACGTATGCGAATCCTTTGATGTTTTTTGTCTCTGTGAGGTCGATGGTCAGCGGTTGCATATCCTTGCTTCTCCAGACGGTCTCAATGTCGTTGTCGAATATTCTTCGGCCGTCGTTGCCGGGTGTCGCCCACGCTGACGAAGAGAAATATTCTTTGGCATTGTTACTGTTGGCGCCAAGCTCGGGACACATAAAGAGTCCCGTGCGCAGAATTTCGGCTGTGCGGCGGCTCTCTTCGATGGTGATGCGTAGCTCTTCGGCGGTAGTCTCCGAGAAGCGCAGCAGGCGCTTGTAGCCGATGGTTGTTCCTCGGCCGACGGTTATCCACTGCCCGTCGATGAGAAGCTCCACCTTGAATTTCTCTACACGCTGTCCTTTGGCAATATTCTCCTGCAACATCACACAGTTTATTTTCGTGCCATCCTTTATCCTATAGGTGACGCTTTCGCCTGCATTAATCTTCTTTACTCTGCTACCGCCCTTTACAAAATCCTCGGCAAAGGCGTTGCGCAGATAGTCGCCAAACTCCTTCAGACGCACCGAGTCGGTGGGGTGTACCTTTCCTTCGGTTGTCGGGGGAATGTTCAGCAGCAGCGAAGAGTTGCTGCCCACCGATGAGAAATAGATGTCCACGAGGTTTTTTAGTGAGCGCACGTAGTTATTCTGGCTCTCGTGGTAGAACCATCCTGGACGAATGGAAACATCGGTCTCCGATGCGTACCAGAAGAGCTCTTTGGCGTTTGCGATGAGGTCGCGGCTGCCAAGGTCGCGGCTCGTCTCGTCAATCTTGAGCTCTTTTCTTATCTCTTCGGAGTTTCCATATACTTTGGGTGCGAGCGGTGTTACGTTCCACTCCGACTCGCGGCCTTTGCCACTCTCGTTGCCCACCCAGCGGATGTCGTCGCCGCAGATGGCTGTCACCGCCTCGGGCTGCAGACGGTGGATAGTCTCTGTCACCGCCTTCCAGTCGTACACCTGTACCTTGCCGTTGGGGCCTTCGCCGCATGCTCCGTCGAACCACACTTCGCTCACTTCGCCATACTCTGTGAGCAGCTCCGTCAGCTGGTTGATGAAGTATTTGTTGTACTCGGGCGAGTCGCCGTAAGAGGGTGCGTTTCTGTCCCAGGGCGACAGATAGACTCCGAACTTGATGCCGTGCTTGCGGCAGGCGTCGCTAATCTCCTTTACAATGTCTCCCTTGTAGGGCGAGTTTTTCACGCTGTGCTCGGTAAACTTCGAGGGCCACAGACAGAATCCATCGTGGTGCTTGCAGGTGAGAATGATGAGCTTGAAGCCTCCGGCCTTCAACGACTCTACAATCTGGTTGGCGTCGAATGCCGTGGGGTTGAAGAGTGTGGGCTCCTCTTTGCCGTTGCCCCACTCGCGGTCGGTGTACGTGTTTATTCCGTAGTGCAGAAAGGCTGTGAGCTCCATCTGTTGCCACTCAAGCTGGTTGCGGGTGGGGGTCACACGTGCGGCAATGTCTATAATCTCTTCCAGTGTTGCGCCCTCGGGGACGATTGCGTGTTTCTCGTATAGTTTCTCTCCTGTGGTGCACGACAGTGTGGCGAGTGCTACAATCGCCGATGCGATAAAATGTCTTTTCATAGCCTTTCCTGTTTATTTGAAAAAAGCGGTTGTCTTTGCAAGGCAACCGCTTTTCTGATTTTTATTTACTTAATTTCCCAAGTTTCGTTTGTAGCAAGCAGTTCCGTAAAGTTGTGGTATTTTTTTGCTTGCTTAACCTCTTCTATCTGCTCGTAGATAGAGTCGTTGTAGGTGGGAGCGTCCACGTCGCGGATGACTCCGAGAGCGATGGGGAACTCCGGGCCCTGCATGAGCGCCAGCTTCAGATGCAGTGTGGTGTCGGCGCAGTGTGCGTCGTGAACGAGAATGTCCTTTTCGGTGATTCCGTTCTCGCCTATCTTCACTACTTTAAGGCCGAATCCCTCCTGCACGAGTCCATACTCGTTGTTCTCGCCGAAGATCATGGGCTTTCCGTGTACCAGATGGATAGAGTTCTTTGCGCGTCCCTCTTTGTTGTACACGCTCTCGTGTGTGCCGTTGTTGAAGATTACGCAGTTCTGCAATACTTCTGTAACGGCTGCGCCCTTGTGCTGTGCGGCTGCCTTCAGACACTCGATGGCTACGGGCATGTCCGTTGCCACGCAACGTGCGAAGAAACGTCCGCGTGCACCGAAGCACAATTCAGCGGGGGTGAAGGGGTCTTCCACTGTTCCGTAGGGCGAAGACTTACTTACAAAGCCGCGTGCCGACGTGGGTGAATACTGTCCCTTTGTGAGTCCGTAGATGCGGTTGTTGAGCAGTATCATGTTAAGGTCGATGTTGCGTCTTACGGCGTGGATAAAATGGTTACCGCCGATGGCAAGACCGTCGCCGTCGCCCGACACCTGCCATACGGTGAGTTCGGGGTTGGCAATCTTGACACCTGTGGCAATGGCTGCCGCACGTCCGTGGATTGTGTGGAATCCGTAGGTGTTCATATAGTAGGGCAGACGTGAAGAACAGCCGATGCCCGAAATTACAGCTGTCTGGTGGGGGGCAATCCCAAGTTCGCTCATCGCTTTGTGCAGCGCGCCCAAGAATGAGTGGTCGCCGCAACCCGGACACCAGCGGGGCTGTCCGAATTTAAAATCTTGTACTGTATATTCGCTCATGGCCTATTCCTCCATTATTTTTGTGAAAGCCTCCACCAAACTTGATACTGTGAAGGGCTGTCCTTTAACTTCATTATATTGATAGGGGTTGAATCCGTCGATCTTCATGCGCAGGAATGCTGCAAACTGTCCGAGGTTCTGCTCGGCAACAACAACCTTCTTGTAACGGCGCATAATCTCTTCGGTGTTGTGGGGCAGGGGATTGATGTATGTGAAGTGTGCGTGTGCAACCTTCTTGCCCTGCTTGTTAAGCTCGTCGGCAGCCTCGCGCAGATGGCCGTATGTGCCGCCGAAGCCCACGATGAGAAGCTCGGCATCCTCGGCTCCGTAAACCTCAACCTCGGGAATTGCGTCGGCGATGCGGTCGACCTTCTCGGCGCGCAGCTTCACCATAAGCTCGTGGTTATCGGGTGCTGTAGAGATTGCTCCTGTGGCGTTGCTCTTCTCCAATCCTCCGATGCGGTGCATGAATCCGGGAGTTCCGGGGACTGCCCAGTAGCGTGCGCCTGTCTCGGGGTTACGCATATAAGGTGTCCATCCTTCGGCCATTTCTGGTGTCACGAAGTTGGGCTTGATGTCGGCAAAGTCGTCGATGTTGGGGAGCTTCCATGCTGCCGAGCCGTTAGCGATGAATGCGTCGGTGAGCAACATTACGGGGGTCATATGCTCCAATGCAATCTTGCAGGCACTGTATGCTGCGTCGAAGCAGTCGGTGGGCGATGTTGCTGCAATCACGGGCAGAGGGCTCTCGCCGTTGCGTCCGAAGAGTGCCTGCAACAGGTCAGTCTGCTCCGACTTTGTGGGCAATCCTGTAGAGGGGCCTCCGCGCTGAACGTTGATGATTACCAAGGGAAGCTCGGTGATTACTGCAAGGTTGATAGCCTCGCTCTTGAGGCAGACGCCGGGGCCCGATGTTGATGTACACGCGAGTGCTCCTGCGTATGCGGCACCCACTGCCGATGCGCATCCTGCAATCTCGTCCTCGGCCTGCATGGTGATTACGCCCATAGACTTGTGCTTCGCAAGCTCGTGCAGAATGTCGGTCGCGGGGGTGATGGGGTACGAGCCGAGGAAGAGTTTCAATCCTGCCTTTTCGGCTGCTGCCATAAGGCCGTATGCGGTGGCCTTGTTACCGTTGATGTCCATATAAAGGCCTTTTGCCTTTTCGCCTTTGCTCTCGATGCGGTAGGTGTGTGCAATCGATGCGTGGGTGTTGTGTCCGAAGTTGTATCCGTCGTTCAGCACCTTGATGTTTGCCTCGGCAATCTCGGGCTTCTTGGCGAATTTGTTTCTTATCATTCCCTCGGCCAGCTTAAGGTCGCGGTCGAAAATCCAGCATACAATACCAAGTGCAAGCATGTTTTTGCAACGGAGCATGCTCTTGTTGTCGAGGCCGCTATCCTTGAGGCTCTCCACACACATTGAAGAGATGGGGCAGCTGATAATGTCGTTCTTGATTCCAAGCTCGGCGATGGGGTCGTCTGTCTTGAACTCTGCCTTCTCAAGGTCTTTCGCTGTGAAAGAGTCCGAGTCGATGATTATCGCTCCTGTGGGCTTGCAATATTTGTATTGCGTCTTCAGCGCTGCGGGGTTCATTGCCACAAGCACGTCGCACGCGTCGCCGGGGGTTAATACTTTGTCGGCTCCGATGTGTACCTGGAATCCCGAAACGCCGGTGAGCACGCCCTGCGGGGCGCGGATGTCTGCCGGATAGTCGGGGAATGTACAGATGTCATTTCCTACCGTTGCCGATATTGTTGAGAAAATGTTTCCTGCCAACTGCATGCCGTCGCCGGAGTCTCCCGAGAAACGCACGATAACTTGGTCGAGGTCTTTGATTTTTGTCTGTTCTGCCATGATTATAATGGTCAAGATTAGTTTGTTATTCTATTTAATTTTGCACACTTTTCGAGTATGCGCCCCAAATTTCGCAAACATTTGTGAAAACAAAAAATATTTAGGCAAATATTTGCGAGTGTATCACAAATATTTGCCTAAATGATTCTGCTGTTTACTGTCGGGCGGCGTTTATTCCATCTCTTCGCCGTAGCCGTCGTAGTTGTTCATATTTTCGCTAGGCTTCTTGGTGGGCTTCTTTGCCTTCATGTTACCGAAACTGTATGTGAGTGTCGCGTTTATGGTGCGTCCTCCGTGCCAGTTCTCGGCGTCGCGGCGGAAGTTTGCATCGCCTGTGACTGTGTGCCAACGGCGCGAGTCGAGGATGTCGCGTGCGCTTACGCTCAGGCTCCAATGCTGGTCGAAGGCTTTGCGCAGTCCAAGGTCGAGCGAGTAGTTTGCCTTGCGGTGGCCCTGTGCCACGATGCGGCGGGCGTCGTAGCGTCCCGTTGCCTGCAGGGTGATTCCCCAGGGGAGCATGTAACTACCTGTCATTCGTGCGTTCCACGAGAAATTCTCGTCCTCGTTGCCGGTGATTGTCTGGCCGTTTATCGTGTAGGCGAATCCGTCGAGCTTATAATAGAAGAGGTTGACGGTGGTTGTGAGGTCGAACTTCTTCCACAGACGGTTCTTGCCGATAATTTCGAGTCCGGCCGAGTTTGAGCTTGCCACGTTCTCGCTGGTTGTGTAGATTACGTTGCCCACATTGTAGCTGATGCGCTCAATAACGTCCTCGGTGGTGCGGTAGTATCCTGACACAGAGAGTGTGTGCTTGTCCCAATTCTTTATATAGTTAAGCTCGTATGCGTTAGAATACTCGGGGGTAAGGCCGGGGTTACCGAACGAAATGTTTGTCGAGTCGGTGATGTTGCTGAATGAGTTCAGCTGTCCGCCCCAGGGACGACGCAGACGTCGTGTATAGTTTGCCTGAATCTCGTGTCCGCCCTCCATGCTGTATGAGAGGAAAAGGCTGGGGAAGAGTGAGAAGAAGTCCTTCTCTGTGTATGCGGGTGCGGTGCCGCTGCTCTCCTGCTGCCAGTTGAGCGAGCGTGTCTTTGTCTGCCAATATTCGGCGCGCAGTCCCACCTGATAGCCGAACTTGTTTATGCGGCCCGAGTATGTTCCGTAGAGGGCGTGTGTGTCCTGCTTGTAGATGAATCGGTTGAAGAGATTCTCGTCGAGGATGCTGTGCTCTTTGTCGTTGTATGTGAATACGGGGCTTTCGTCGTTAGAGAAGCGACCGCTGTAGCCTGCCTCGATGCGTGCATTCTCGCTGAGCTTGTTCTCGTAGTCGAGCTTAACCTCTGTCGAGCGGTTGTTCATCTTGTTCTTCTGGAACTGGTAGCTGTCGGCCACGGTGCCTGTCTGGAAATTCTCAACTGTCTGGTCGTATGCTGTCTCGTTCTTCATGTTCCAGATATTGTGATTCACAGAGAAGTCGATGAAGTGTGTGTCGCTGAAGCGGTGGGTGTAGCCTCCCTCGATGTTGTACATGCGGGGCTTGTTCTCGCCGTCGGTGATACGGGTGCGGCGGCTGGTAATCTCTGTCGAATTCGTGCTGCCGTTGTCGGCGATGAGGGTGTTCTTGTTCTCGCCGCCACCCATCATGGTGCTGAAATTCACATAGATGTCATCCTTCACGGTGGGGTGCCATGTGAATCCTGCGCGGCCGAAGAGGTTAGTGTGCTCGCGCTTGCCGTCGCTTGTCTGCGATTGGTAGCTCTCTCGGTCGAAATATTCAGTGTAGGTCTTTCCGCCATTCTCTCTTTTGTTCGAGCGGTAGTTGAGGCTTGCGTATGCGTCGAGCTTGCCGCTGCTGTAGTTGATGTTGCCGCTTGCATTGTAGCCGCCTTTGCTGTCGGCGCCTGCCTGCACGCTGCCATAGTGTCCGGCCTTGCGGTTGCGCTTGAGCACGATGTTGATGATTCCGGCTGTTCCTTCGGGCGAGTGCTTGGCCGAGGGGTTGGTGATAACCTCAATCTTCTCGATGCTCTCGGCGGGCATCTGCTGCAGAATGTCGCCCTGATTGTCGGCTGTGAGTCCCGATGCTTTTCCGTTTATCCACACGGTGACACTCTCGCTGCCGCGCAACGACACGCTACCTTCGTTGCTCACCTCCACCGAGGGGATGTCTGTGAGTACGTCGGTAACCGAGCCGCCGGTCGAGGCGATGCTCTGGTCGATAGTAAAGACGCGCTTGTCAATCTCGAAACTCATCTGTGAGCGCTGCTCCGAAACGACAACCTCTTTCAAAAGTTTCTTGTCCTGCTTGAGGGAAATTTTTCCGACATTTACCTTGCTGCTGTTTGTGGCAATGGTAACCTTCTGCGTGTCTGTCAGATAGCCTACGAAAGAGAACTGCAGAGTGTAGTTTCCGGCTTTCACTCCGGTGATGATAAAGGAGCCATTTTCCTCGGTGTTACAGCCTGTTATCGGGGCTGTTGTACCCTGCGGAATGAGGGCTACAGAGGCAAACTCGATGGGCTCTTTGCTCTTGGCGTCCAAAAGCACTCCTTGAATCACTCCTTTGGCAGTCTGGGCATTGGTTGCCACTGCAACGGCGATAAAAAGAAGAAATAAAGATGCTAATTTTTTCATTTATGTAAATTGTTATTAATATCCATTAAAAATTTTGACATTTTTATTGCGCAAAGGTTTAATTGTGATGTGTGTTTTTTTTATCTTCGAATAAACATTGTGCAGGAATTGTTTATTTGCAGGTTTTTAAGTATATTTGCACGCTCAAAATAAAGAGAGAATATTTTAATAAATAAATAGTATACTTATGATTAATGCACAAGACATTAAAATCGGAACAGCAATCCGCATGGATGGCAAATTGTATTTTTGTATCGACTTCTTGCATGTAAAGCCCGGTAAGGGAAACACTTTCATGCGTACAAAGTTGAAAGATATCGTTGATGGCTACGTACTTGAGCGCCGTTTCAACATCGGTGAGAAGCTCGAGGATGTACGCGTAGAGCGTCGCCCCTACCAGTACCTTTATCAGGAGGGTGAGGACTACATCTTCATGAACAACGAGACATACGAGCAGATTCCTATCCCCGGACACCAGATTAACGGATTGGCATACATGAAAGAGGGAATGACTCTCGAGGTTGTTACAGACGCAACAACAGAGACTGTTCTCTTCGCTGACATGCCCGTGAAGGTTGTTCTTGCAATCACTTACACAGAGCCCGGACTCAAAGGCGATACTGCAACAAACACTACAAAGCCTGCTACTCTCGAGACAGGTGCCGAGATTCGTGTACCCCTCTTCATCAACGAAGGTGAGCTCGTCGAGGTTGACACACGCAACGGCGACTACGTAGGCCGCGTAAAAGCTTAACAAATAATACATAAAGTCTTGTTATACTCTATTATTATACCCGTCTACAACAGAGCAAACGAAGTAAAAGAGCTTCTTGAAAGTCTCTGTGCGCAGACTGTGAAACCTTTTGAACTGTTGATAATAGAGGATGGCTCAAATGAACGATGTGATCATTTACTTGATCACTATCGTTCATTTTTTACTATCCACTACTATTATAAGCCCAATTCGGGACGCAGCGACACGCGCAACTATGGCCTTGAGCGTGCCAATGGCGACTATCTGCTTTTCTTCGACTCGGACGTGATACTGCCTCCTCAATATTTCGAGAAACTCGAGGCGGCCATGGCCGAAGAGTACGCCGACTGCTTCGGTGGCCCCGATGCTGCCGATAGCTCTTTCAATGACATGCAGAAGGCTGTGAACCACTCGATGACCTCTTTCTGGACCACCGGCGGAATACGTGGCGGCAAGGCTGTCATGGAGAAATTCTGTCCGCGTACATTTAATATGGGTCTTTCGAAGAAGGTGTACGACACGGTGGGCGGATTCGAGGACATGATGGGCGAGGATATTGACCTCAGCCTCAGAATAAGGGCTGCGGGCTTCAAGATTCGTCTCATCCGCGAGGCTTTTGTCTACCACAAACGTCGCGTCGATCTCAGCCGTTTCTTCAAGCAGGTAAACAACTTCGGACAGGCGCGTATATGGCTGAAAATTAAGCACCCGGGCTCGCTGAAAATTGTTCACGCTCTGCCGGCGCTGATGCTGGTGGCTGCGGCTATGCTCCTGGTGGCATCTATTTTCTGTCCGTGGCTGTTGCTGTTGCCTCTTCTCTATCTGCTGCTCATTTTCTTCGACTCTTTGGCCAAGAACAAGAGTTTGAAAGTGGCTGCCCTCTCGGTGGCAACCGCAGTGGTGCAGATTACAGGCTACGGCACAGGATTCATGAAGGCTGTGTGGTTCAAGATAATATTGCGTCAGCCGCTCGAGACAAAGGCAAAATTGACAAAGCTCTACAACAGAGGTTAGTAAAAACTCCGCATTTTGGAAACAAACGGCAAGAAACTAAGTATCAGAGATTGGCCCGAGGACGACCGTCCCCGCGAGAAGGTGTTGCGCAACGGCGTCTCTTCGCTCAGCAAGTCCGAACTGCTTGCAATACTCATCGGCTCGGGTAACGCCGAGGAGTCGGCCGTGGAGCTTATGAAAAAGGTGCTTGCGTCGTGCAACGACAGCATTGCCGAACTTTCCAAACTGACGGTCGATGAACTTTGCAGCTTCAAGGGCATCGGCTCGGCCAAGGCAATAACAATCATTGCCGCGTGCGAGCTGTGGAAACGCCGTAAAGAGGACGACAGGGACGACCACTTTGTGGTGCGCACTTCGCAGGATGTGTACGACTACTTCTACCCGCTGCTGTGCGACCTTGTCATCGAGGAGTGCCATGTGCTGCTGCTCAACAATATGAATCGCGTCATCGACAGCGTGAAGGTGGGCAGCGGAGGATACACGGGAACGATGGTCGACATCCGCTACGTGCTGCGCGAGGCGCTGCTGAAGCGTGCCACGGGGCTGGTGCTGTGCCACAATCACCCGTCGGGCAGCCTGAAACCCAGCAACGAGGATGACAAGCTCACGCGCAGCATGGCTGCAGCGTGCAGTGTGATGAACATACGCTTCCTCGACCACATTATATTTACGGACAGAAGATTTTTTAGTTACAAGGACGAAGGACGTTTATAACTATGGATGAAAAATTTCAATTGGAAGAGAAAATTGTCTCGATGATGAAGACTGTTTACGACCCGGAGATTCCCGTAAACATCTACGACTTGGGACTTATATATAGAATAGAGGTAAAAGAGGACAATGCTGTGGAGGTGGATATGACACTCACTGCTCCCAACTGTCCCGCTGCCGATTTTCTGATGGAGGATGTGAAGCAGAAGGTTGAGTCCATTCCCGAGGTTACCAAACTCGACCTCAATCTTGTCTTTGAGCCCGAGTGGAGTCAGGACCTCATGACCGAAGAGGCCAAGCTCGAGCTTGGTTTTTTGTAATCCCGTAAAAAATCCATGCGATGAACAGAAAAGTCTATTTCCTCTCCGATGCGCATCTGGGCTCGTGGGCTATACAGCATAGCCGCACGCATGAGCGTCGTCTCGTCTCTTTTCTCGACAAGATAAAGGGCGAGGCTGCGGCAATATATTTCCTGGGAGACATGTTCGACTTTTGGTACGAGTATAAATATGTTGTTCCAAAGGGCTTTACACGTTTCTTGGGCAAAATTTCCGAACTTACAGACAAAGGCATCGAGGTACACTTCTTTCCCGGCAACCACGACCTTTGGTGCAAGGACTATTTTGAAAAGGAGTGCGGAATGAAGATTCACCGCGAGCCTATGCTTGCCGAGATTAACGGCAAAGAGTTTTTTCTTGCCCACGGCGATGAGTTTACCGATGAATCAAACTTTACGGTTCTTCGCGCAATATTCCACAGCCCCTTCCTGCAGCGTATGTTCTCGTGGTTCGTGCACCCACGCTGGGCTATAGGCTTCGGCCTCGGATGGGCGCGTCACAGCATGCGCAAGCATAAGATGAATGGCGATATTCCTTTCCGTGGCGAGGAGCGCGAGTCGTGCATGAAATTTGCCCGCAAATATCTTGCCAAGCACTCTACGGTCGATTGCTTCATCTTCGGACATCGCCACTGCGACGCGGATGTAATGCTCACAGAGACTGCGCGTTGCATCATTCTGGGCGACTGGATTTCGGAATTCACATACGTCGAGTACGATGGCAAGGATATTGCTGTTAAAAAGTACGTCGAAGGAGAAAAATAGTTTCGACTGCAAATATATGAAACTGCGCCAAGGTTGATTGGCGCAGTTTTTTGTTGTCAATCTTGCGAATGATTCTCGCCCCTCTGTACAAATAAAATTCAACAATCCCTAATATTAATGAAAATAGTTGCTCGTTGCGGCTATTTTCTCTATTTTCGCAACGTTTGTTGAACATTTATAAAATTATATAATGATGAAAAGTTTCCCTTTGTGTGCGATTGCGCTGCTCTCTATGGTGGCGTCGCTCTTTGTTCCTGCCTCTTTGAGTGCCCAGAATAATCTTCCCGCAGTTCCCTATATTGAGGTGCGTGCGTCGGCTACCCGCAAGGTCACTCCCGACGAAATTTACCTGAAAATTACTATCAAAGAGAGTGATTATAAAGGTAAAAAGAGTTTGCAGGATGTTCAAAAAACGATGGTGCGCGTGCTCGAAAAAGAGGGCATCGACGTCGAGGAGAATCTGACGGTGCTGTCGATGGGCAGCTCTGTGAAGCTGAAGGCTTTCTCGTCGAAGGTGAAAAGTCTCACCGAGGCTGTCTACATTCTTCAGCTTTCGGATGTTGCGACCATGCAAAATGTGATTTCGGCTCTCGAAGCGCAGGAGATTTCCAATATTGTGCTTGCCGAGACGAAATATTCCCGCCGCGACGCTCTCGAGAATGAGCTTGGCGTTGAGGCGATAAAAAAGGCGAAGCAGCGTGCAGTTGAGCTTGTTGCGGCTATCGGTCAGGAGGTTGGAAAGGCTATTTATGTGAATTCGTGGGGGATGAACGAGGTTGTTTCTCCGCGTAATTATAAGGCGATGGCTGCGCGTGGAGTGGTTTTAGAGGAAGCGGCGGTGGATGCTGTTCCTGCTCCTGTGCTTTCTATTGTCGAGAATGAGTATTCTGTGGATGTGAATGTGAGATTCGAGATTAAATGATTTTGATATTGTAAGTGATTATGGGGATTGAGGGCAAATGTTCCTCAATCTCTTTTTTGTATTCTATGGTAGTTTTTACCCTTAATCTTTTGTTGAAATTTTATTGGCCTTTGTTTTTATCCACCCTTTTGGCGCCCAAAAGGGTGCAAAAGGCACAG
>JAFYPH010000063.1 GCA_017547585.1 Bacteroidaceae bacterium
ACTGGAACTTAAGAAGTATATCCATTACTACAACAATGATAGAATAAAACTGAGACTAAAAGGAAAGAGTCCGGTACAATACCGAACTCTTTACCAATAAATTTATTTATTAATCCGTCCAACTTTTTGGGGTCAGATCAGAGCACAGCCCCATTTTTTTGTGGGAAATTCCCACTCACTTCTATTTATATTTTCTTAGTTGTTGTTGCCTGTTTTCTGTTGTTGGCCGCGTGCCATCTTTTTTATCATTTCGCGCTGGAAGCGGTCCTCGGCGCGCTGCACATCCAATATCTTGCTTGCGGGAATAACCTTCAAGTACTTTTCGATGTAGCTTTTTTCGAGTTTGGCAATCTCTATCTTTGCATCTGCAATCTCATTAACAAGCTTGCCGTACTCCTCGGCTGTGAGCTTGGTGCCGGGCTCGTTCTTTCGTGCCATCTTGCGGGCATTCTTGTTAATCTCCCATTTCTTTTTCTGAAGCTCGAAGAACATGGGGAAGAAGCCTTCGGCCTCTTCGGGGGTCAGCCTTGCGTGCTTGGTTATAAACTCTTTCTGTTTATTGCAGTACTCTTCGTGGGAGAATACTTTCTTCTGTGGCGGCTGCGCTACGGCGATGGTTGCCGAGCAGCAGACTAATACTAATATGAGTAAAAACTTTTTCATCTTCTTAATAATTTATGTCGCTGCTTGTGAGGTAGCAATATACATTGTAGTCGTCTATGGTGCAGTTGTCGAAAATAGTCTCTATATATTCGTTATTTTCGGCTTCTGTCTTTGCTATTGCCGTTTGGTGGTGGTCAAATTGGTAAAGTGCAGCGGCGGCAACAAATATCAGGGCCACTGCGGCTGCGTAGCTCCAGTAGCGCATGATGCCCAGGCGAGGCTCTTTTTTCTGTGGCTGCATGGCAATCTCCTTTGCAGGAAGCTGTTGCATCAAATTCCTGTGAAACTCCTCGAAATAGTTGTCGGGAAGCGTGAAAGGGTTGCTTTTTTTACCGTATTTATCTTTCTCCTTCATGGCTTTTCCTTTATAAGGATTTATTCCTTTGACTTTGTTATACTTAAAAGGTTTAATCTTTATCTTTTAAAAATTCCTCTATTTTTTTTACTGCAAGATGGTAGGATGCTTTCAAGGCTCCTACGCTTGTGCCCAAAAGCTCCGAAATTTCTTCGTATTTCATCTCTTCGTAGTATTTCATATTGAATACCAGACGCTGTTTGGGGGGTAGTTTCTGCAACGCTTCCTGGAAGGCTGCTTCGGCCTTGTCGCCGTTGAAGTAGGTGTCGCTTTCGAGCAGTTCCACCACCGAGGCTTCGGGCGAGTCTATGGGTATCGATTGCGAGCGTTTGCTCAGGAATGTGAGTGTCTCGTTTATTGCTATCCTGTAGAGCCACGTTGATAGCTGCGAGTCGCCGCGGAAGGTGTCGATGCCTGTCCATGCCTTTATAAAGGTATTTTGCATCAGGTCGTTGGTGTCGTCGTGCGAGAGCACCATGCGGCGAATGTGCCAATAGAGAGGCTCGCTGTACTTTTGCACTATCTTTGAGAAGGCAGCACTTTGCGTCGAGGGCTTTTTCAGCCCTTGCAAAATTTCTGTTTCGTCGAATTCCTTTATTGTTGGCATCGTCTGCTTTCTCTTTTTGTGTTTCTGTTCGTCTACTTTGACGCTTTTTGTGGCAAAAGGTTTAAAAAGTTATTACTATATTTTTAAAGTTTTATTTTCATTGGCGAGAGTGGTGCAGGGGAATATTTCGCGTGCTTCGTCGAGCAATAGCTGCTCGTCGTCGTAGCGCGAAGAGAAATGTCCGATGACCAAATTCTTTACCTCTGCGTCGCGGGCGATGGTTGCTGCTTGCTGGGCGGTGCTGTGGAAGGTCTCCTGGGCTCTTCCTCTCTCTTTGTTGGCGAATGTGGCCTCGTGGTACAGAAGGTCGACTCCACGTATCTTGTCGATTATCGAGGGGCAGGGGGCTGTGTCCGAGCAGTATGCGTAGCTGCGCGAACGGTCGGGGGGCGTTGTCAGTCGCTCGTTGGCGATAATTTCGCCCTCGGGTGTCACGTAGTCCTCGCCCTCGCGCAGCTTGGGACGTGCGTATGTGGGAATCTTGTAAAATTCGAGCATGTCCGGCTTTATGTGTCGCTTCTTGGGCTTTTCGCTTATGAGGAATCCGCAGCAGGGGATTCGGTGGTTCAGTGGCAGTGTCTCCACGGTAATTGTCTTGCTCTCGAAGATTATCTTCTGCTCCTCGGGATTAATGTCGTGGAGAATAACTTCGTAGGGCATTCCTTTGCAGAAAAACTCCAGCTGCGGGGTCAGCAGAGTGCGCAGCATGGGGTGGGCGTAAATGTGCAGCGGCAGCTTACGTCCCAGAAGGCCGAACGTGGAAATCATTCCTATGAGGCCGAAGCAGTGGTCGCCGTGCAGATGGGAGATGAATACGTGGTTGATGCGTGCAAAGTGCTGGTGCGACTTTCTTATCTGCAGTTGAGTGCCCTCGCCGCAATCTATCATTAAAAGTTCGTTGCCCACTCTCACTATTTGCGAGCTTGCATTGTGGCGCATGGTGGGCAGTGCCGACCCGCATCCTAATATGTGTACTTCAAATTGTTCCATCTGCAAAGGACTTTTCTTGTTTACGTCGTAAAGATAGTGCTTTTTATCCTATTTACTGAAAAAATAGCATTCGGATAGAAAAGATTAAACATCATTTTACTCTTTCTATCTTTCCTTTTACTGTCCAAATTCCATTCTGATTCTTTTTGTACCCATGGACGGACATTATGGCGATGATTGTATTTTCGTCGAGCATGGTGATGGAGTTCCACAGTGCCTGTGCGTTCTCGGGAAGGTCGGGAAGCGGGGTGGAGCGGCTCCCGAAATTGCGTGCATCCTTGTCGCCCACGTACACTTGCATGTTTGCGTAGCGTTCATTCTCGCCCTTGCGTCCTTCGGTCGATTGTATGGACAGCAGCGTGTGGCTCTCTCCCAAATTGATAAGATAGGGTGCTCCGGCGTATATATTTTCGGGTAATGAGCAACTGTCGCACAGAGCCTCTTCCCTGCGGCTGTCGTTGGCCGACACGCAGCCGTCCGCCCAATTGCTCGAGGTGCGCACAATGACGGGCTTGAACCTGCCTCTAATGCCATTGTCCTCGATGGCGACGGCAATCTCTCTGTTGTGCGGCAGATAGATGGGCGAGGGCATTCCGTCGCGGAAACCTTTGCGGAAAGATACATTTTCTGCCTCTCTCCATGTGTGGCATTCGTCGAACGAGCGCATGATGCTTATCTCTTGTTCGTTGCTATCGGTGTATGGTGCCTCGTTTGCAAAGTATATTTGAATTTCGCCATCGGGTAGCTGCAGGGCAATGGGCTCCCAACAGCCGTTCTTAAAATTGGAATCGGCAATGTAGAGGTCGCGTGCACTGCTCCAACTGCTACCGCTATCGTCGGACGTCGCAAACATTATTTTGTATGGCAGCCCTGTGCCCGAGTGTGGGCGGGCGTTCCACATATAAAGTAGTTTGCCGCTTGCAAGCTCCAGCAGTTCGCAGTTGGTAAAAGTGTAGCCATCCTCTTCGGCAACCTTCATGGGGCTGCCCCAGCTTTCGCACTTATCCTCGCTGAAGCGTATGAGTGCTGCGCTGCCCGCATTGTAGACTAATGCGTGTCGTTGCTGCACCTTTTTTATGCGTGCATAGACTCCCGGGGTTACGAATTGCTGTGTCTCTTCGTGCCAATGGATTTTTATATCCTTTACGGGGCAGCATTGCAGTAATAATATATTGATTGCAAAAAACAATATTATCTTTTTCATGTTTGTGGCCGGTTGTTTTTCCACAATACAAGCGGGAGTTTCCCTTGTTCTTATCTTGTGGATAGCTTCAGTAGCAAAGGTAATTGTTTTTGTCGAATTTCTCTAACGAAAAGATGATAGTTGAAAATTACATTTATAATTTATCTATAAAATAAATTATGCTATATTTGTAACGTATTACAGAAAGTAGAAGCCAGCCATTTGATGGCAATATAGAATGTGGCTTCGTTTTCTTTTTGTGAAAATTAAATTTATAGCAAATTCTTATAAAATAAATACTATGAAATATTTAAACTTTTTTCGCGGGATATTTTTATCTCTTATGCTCTTTGGCACAAGCGTAGCGAGTGCTCACGATTTTGAGGTTGATGGTATTTTTTATAATATAATATCTTCAGAATCTTCAAATTTTGAGGTTTGTGTTACCTATAAGGGAAGTAGCTATAATGAATTTTCCAATGAGTACTCGGGTAGTGTTGCTATTCCCGAGCGTGTTACTTATAATGGAGAAAATTACAGTGTTACAAGCATAGAAGATTATGCGTTCTATAAATGCACCGGTCTTACAAGTGTTACAATCCCCAACAGCGTTACAGGCATAGGAAACAATGCGTTCTATAGTTGCAGTGGCCTTATTGACGTTACAATAGGCAGCAATGTTACAAGTATAGGTGAGTTGGCGTTTAGGAATTGCAGTGGTCTTACAAGTGTTACAATCCCTAACAGCGTTACAAGCATAGAAAATGGAGTGTTCTATGATTGCAGCGGGCTTACAAATGTTATAATCCCCAACAGCGTTACAAGCATTGGAGGCAGCGCGTTCAGAGGTTGCAGCACCCTCGCCGGTGTTACTATTCCCAACAGCGTGACAAGTATTGGTGCGATGGCGTTCAATAAATGCATCGCTCTTACTGACGTTACAATCCCCGACAACGTTACAAGCATTGGAGATGCTGCGTTCAATG
This sequence comes from Bacteroidaceae bacterium, assembly GCA_017547585.1. GTDB lineage: Bacteria > Bacteroidota > Bacteroidia > Bacteroidales > Bacteroidaceae > HGM04593. The sequence continues at coordinate 4,785 of JAFYPH010000063.1, forward strand.
GTTGCAGCGGCCTTACCAATGTTACAATTTCTAACAGCGTTACAAGCATAGATACTAAAGTATTCTTGTGATGTACTTCATTGAAAGAGTTACGCATAGAAGATGGCGACGCAATCCTTTCGTTGGAATGCAGTAGTAATAAAAGTTTATTTAATGATTGTCCATTGGAAAGTATTTATTTAGGCCGTAATCTTAGTTATGGAGTAGATTACGAGTTTGGATATTCTCCATTTTATCAAAAAACTACATTAAAATCGTTAACAATAAGTGATTGTGTTACGGAGATAGGAGAAAATGCCTTTTCCGGCTGCAGTGAGTTTACCGATGTTACCATAGGAAATGGCGTTACAAATATAGGCCGCTATGCATTCGACGGTTGCAGTGGCCTTACTAATATTATCATCCCCAATAGTGTTACAAGCATAGGTAGTAGTGCGTTCAATGGTTGCAGCGAACTGAAAGAGGTGTATATAAGCGACCTTACTTGTTGGTGCAATATTGATTTTGAAAATACATACTCTAATCCTTTATATTATTCCATGAATCTCAGTTTGAATGGAGAGTCAGTAACAGATCTAGTAATTCCCGATGGTGTCGAAAATATTAAAAAGTATGCGTTTTATGGCTGTAGTAGCCTTACAAGTGTTACTGTTCCCAACAGTGTTAAGAGCATAGGGAATTATGCATTCAAGCGTTGCAGCGGCCTTACAAGTGTTACAATCGGTAACAGTGTTACAAGCATAGAACAAGCTGCGTTCGAGGATTGCAGCGGCCTTGCAAACGTATATCTATCAGGAGAAAACCCGCCCACTGTCGGCAGTAAAAATTTTGCAACGGAGCAATATATGAATATACAATTATATGTTCCCGAAGGTGCGTTAGCAACTTACCAAACTGCTGAAACTTGGAAAAACTTTGGAAAGATACAAGAATTTGATGTAACAGGTATCAACGAATTTATAGAGGAAACTCCTGCCATTGAATATACAGCAGATGGTGTTGCGCTGACAAATGCAATAGGCAAGAATGTTGCTGTTTACACTGCAAGTGGCTCACAGGTTGTAAATATTGAAAATTACAGTGGCGAGAATATTACTCTTGATAAAGGCTATTATATTATTGCGGTTAATGACAAGAGCGCAAAGATTATACTGAAATAATAAGTGAATATATGAAATCTGCTATATTGCCTATGAATAAGGCTTTATAGCAGATTTTTTATACTCTTTAAATTAGTTGCACTTTCAATTATAAATGCCTGTCTATCTTCAGAAGATAAGCAGGCATTATATTATGTGGATTATTGCTCTTTGTTACTTTGCAAAGCCGTTTGAAATGAAGGGCAGTGCAATGAAGAGTGACTCCTGCCAGTAGCACCAGTCGTGGATGCCGTCGCGTACGCGGAACTGCAGGGGCAGACGTGCCATCTTCATGAGTTTCACGTGCTCTACATTCTGGAAGAAGAGAAAGTCGTCGTCGCCGCAGTCGAGGAACCAACGTACGGTGCGCATGGCTGCTTTCTGCTCCTCGGTTGCTTTTTCGAGGTACACGGTGCAGTTGTTGTCGATGACACTCTGTGTGAAGGTCTCGCCACGCTCGTTCTTGTGGCCGATGGACTCTTTCATTGAGCGGGCTCCCATATAGGCGCTCATGGCAAATGCTGTTGAGAAGAGCTCGGGGTGGTGCATTGCGTAGCCCAGTGTGCCGCCGCCACCCATTGAGAGGCCGGCGATTGCGCGGTGCTCTTTGTCGCCTTTGATGCGGTATTTTTTCTCTACCTGGGGCATGAACTCCTGGAAGAAGAAGTCCTCGTAACGCCATTTGTCGCCGCAGTTGAAGTAGCCGTCGTAGTCGGTGCCTGCGTCGGGCATGATGATAATCATTTCGTTGGCATTGCCGGCATTGATTATCTGGTTGGCGATGGGGCCGATGTCGCCCAGGTCGCGCCATGTTTTATAGTTGTTGGTGAGGCCGTGCAGCAGATAGAGTACGGGGTAGCTGCGCTCTGTCTCTTTGTCGTAGCTTTTGGGCAGATAGACGCAGAATTTCTTGTTCCTGCCGAGAATGTCACTCTTGAGGCTATCCTCGATGACTTTTCCGCCGTGGCGCTGTGCGAAGCCTGTGAGGGCTGTCAGGCATACGAGGGCGAGCATGATGAACTTTTTCATAGTCTGTTATTGTTTTTGGTTTTTAATAATGTTGTCTATGTGGTTGATTATTTTGTCGGTGTCGTCGGGATGGAACCATGTAATCTCTTCGTCGCGGCGGTACCATGTAGTCTGCTTGCGCGAGTAGATTCGTGTATTCTGCTTTATTTTTTCTATTGCGAAGGGTAGCTCCCACTCGCCGTCGAAGTATTTGAAGAGCTCTTTGTAGCCTACGGTGTTGAGCGAGTTTTTTTCGCGCATGGGGTAGAAGGTGCGGGCTTCTTCCAGGAGCCCATCTTTCATCATCTGCTCCACGCGGTCGTTGATGCGTGCGTACAGCTCTTCGCGCTCGCGTCTGAGGCCTATCTTTATGATGTTGAAGGGGCGTCTGTTCTTTGCGTGGGCGCGTGTGCGGAACGAGGTGTATGTGCGCCCTGTCATATAGCATATTTCGAGCGCGTGCATCACTCGCTTGGGATTTTTGCGATCCACTTCGTTGTAGTATTCGGGGTCGAGCAGGCGCAGCTCGCTGCATAGTTGCTCGAGGCCTTCGTTGGCGTATTTCTCTTTGACGAAATTGCGTGTCTCTTCGTCCACCGTGGGAATGTCGTCGATGCCGTTGCACACGGAGTCGATGTAGAGCATGGAGCCGCCGCTGAGTACCATCGTGGGGTGGTGGGGAAACTCTTTTTCGAGCAGTTGCATCACCTCTTGTTCGTAGCGGGCGGCGCTGTAGTAGTCGTCGGGGTCGAGGTTGGCGACAAAGTAGTGTTTGTGTTGCTCCAGTTCCTCTTTTGTGGGCATCGCCGTGCCTATCTCCAACCCTTTGTACATCTGTCGCGAGTCGGCCGAGATTATGGGGCAATTAAAGTGGTCGGCAAGAGCTAAGCTGGTCTTAGTCTTGCCGACTGCTGTGGCACCTATAATGACAATAAGATTGTTCATCGAGGTTGTCAGTTTTTTAATATCCGAAAGAGCTGGGGTCGGCTATATTTTCGATGTCGAAGCCGTCGGGGTCGAGGTCGTCGTCGTTGTAGCCGTCGCTGCCGTAAAAGTCGTCGTCGAAGTCGTCGAGGTCCGAGCTTACTACGGTGTTGCTCTTTTTCATTATTTCCTCAAAGTCGAGTGTCTGTACGGGGGGCTCGCCCAGGCTCTTTGTGCATTTTGCTGCGTCGAGATTCTCGCCGTACTTTATCTTGCTGAGCTCAATGAAGAATACTCGGTCGGCGAGGGGGTCGAATACATAAAGAAGGTGCTGTTTCTCCTCTTCAATCATGTCTCCGATGATTGTCTCGCGCATTATCCAGCTATCTTCGTCCGAGCGTGTACCCATGTCCTCGAGGGTAATCTCCTGCTCCTTCTCCCAGCGGTCGTCGCACAGGAAGAACGATGTCATCTGGTCGTCGCTGTAGCCTGTTGATTCGAGGATGGCCTTGTGAAGGTCGTGGAAGGTGGCGTCAGAGTCTATTTCAATGTCGCGGCGAAAATCCTCCACTTCGTCCGACAAAAGTCTGAACTTGTATATCATAATATATTCTTTTTCTGTTAGCCGATGATACCGCGTGTAGATACATTCTCGATGAAGTTGATGATGCTGTCAACCTCGGGGCACTGGGGTATCTCTTCTTTAATATGTTTCACTGCATCGCTCACATTGTAGCCGCTGTTGTAGAGCAGACGGTAGGCATTGTGGATGTTTGTGATTGCCTCGTTCGAGAATCCGCGACGGCGCAATCCCACGATGTTGATGCCGCTGTAGCGTGCAGGCTCACGTCCTACTATAATGTAGGGAGGAATGTCTTTGTTCAGACGGCAGCCGCCCTGTACCATTCCGTAACCTGCAATCTGGCTGAACTGGTGCACGAGGACGTTGGCGCTGAGGATGGCGTTGTCGGCGATGACTACCTCTCCGGCAATCTTTGTAGAGTTTCCGATGATGCAGCCGCTGCCCACCTCGCTGTCGTGTGCCACGTGGCAACCCTCCATCAGCAGGTTATTGTCTTTAACAACGGTCTTGCCTTTTGATGCTGTTCCGCGGTTGATTGTTACATTTTCGCGGATGGTGTTGTTGTTGCCAATCTCGGCTGTTGTCTCCTCGCCCACGAATTTGAGGTCCTGAGGAATTCCGCCGATAACTGCGCCGTGGAATATTCTGTTGTTGTTACCCATGCGTGTGCCGCTGAGCAGTATTGCGTGGGGCATGATTGTGTTGTTGTCGCCGATGATGACGTTCTTGTCGATGTAGGCAAATGCACCAATCTCACAGTTTTCGCCAATTTTTGCTTCGGGGTCGATATATGCTAAAGGACTTATCATATTGTCGTAGTTTTTAGGTTGTTATTTATTTGCGCTTGTCGCGGCTTTTTATTTGTTCTTAATAATCTGTCCGGTGAATTGTGCTTCGGCGGCAAGCTGTTCGCCTACAAACACGTATCCTTTCATCATGGATATTCCGTGACGCAGAGGGGCCATCTGCTCTACCTTGAAGATGAGTGTGTCGCCGGGAACTACTTTTTTGTAGAATGATATTTTGTCTATCTTCAAGAAGTAGGTCGAGTATTTATCGGGCTCGTCGAGCATGTTCATCACAAGGAGTCCGCCACACTGCGAGAGTGCCTCGATGATGAGTACTCCGGGCATTACAGGCTCGTCGGGGAAGTGGCCGTTGAAGAAGGGCTCGTTGATTGTCACGTTCTTGATTCCGACAATGTGGTTGGAACCAAGCTCTGTAACTTTGTCTACGAGCAGCATGGGGTAGCGGTGCGAAAGGAGCTGACGTATGCGGTTAATGTCCATTACCGGTTCGCGGTCGGGCACGTAGATGGGTGCCTGTATTTCGTGCTGACGGATGATTTTGCGCATTGCACGTGCAAACTTGTTGTTTATTCCGTGACCGGGGCAGGTTGCGATGATGCGTCCCTGAATGGGCTTGCCTATGAGGGCAAGGTCGCCGATGATGTCAAGGAGTTTGTGACGTGCGGGCTCGTTGTTCCACACAAGGGGCTTGTGATTCAGGTAACCGAGCTTTGTGGCATCCATATGGGGCACGCCCATAATGTCGGCCAGGTGGTCGTATCTGTCTTGGGGCAACTGACGCTCGTAGATGACGATTGCATTGTCGAGGTCGCCACCCTTTATGAGGCCTGCTGCGAGCAGGGGCTCAAGTTCGCGTACAAAGACGAATGTGCGGCTCGATGCAATCTCTTCCTTGAAGTCGTCCATGCTCTCGAGTGTTGCATACTGGTTGAAGAGTATGTCCGAGTCGTAGTGTACAAGTACGTTCAAACTGAACTTTTCATCGGGCAGGATGATGATTGAGTGACCTGTATTTTCGTCTTTAATCTCTATCTTCGATTTGATGATGAAAGTGTCGCGCTCGGCATTCTGCTCTTTGATGCCTACGCGCTCGATGTTTTCAACGTAGTATTTTGCACTTCCGTCGAGGATGGGAAACTCGGGGCCGTTCACCTGCATCAGACAGTTGTCGATTCCTAATGCGAAGAGAGCAGCCATTGCATGCTCCACTGTACTTACACGGGCTTCGCCTTTTGTAAGCACTGTTCCGCGTTGGGTCTCTGTCACATTCTCGGCAATTGCATCGATGATGGGCTCGCCGGGAAGGTCGATACGCTGTATCTTGTAACCGTAGTTTTCGGGTGCGGGATTGAATGTTACAGTGAGGTTGAGTCCTGTGTGCAATCCTTTGCCGAACAGAGAGAAACTTCCGTTTAGGGTTTGTTGCTTGTTGCTCATCTTTATATAGGTGTTTTTTTTGTTTTTATTATTTGTTTTTAAGAGCTTCAATCTCTTTTTTAAGCTCTTTTATTGTCTTGCTCATTTCGGGCAGGCGCTTCAGATAGGCTGCTGCGCGTATGTACTCTTTGGCGTCCATTGCAGGTGAGCCGAGTACTGTCTCGCCACCTTTCAGGCTGCCGATGGTTCCGCATTGGGGGCCTACCGTTGTGCGGTCGCCTATTGTGCAGTGTCCCGAGATTCCTGCCTGTCCGCCGAAGATGCACCACTCGCCGATTTTTGTTGTTCCTGCAACGCCTACCTGTGCGGCCATTGCTGTGTGGCTGCCAATTTCGTCGTTGTGGGCAATCTGTACGAGGTTGTCGAGCTTGACACCCGAGTGTACGATGGTGCTGCCCATTGTTGCGCGGTCGATACAGGTGTTTGCGCCAATCTCAACATTGTCCTCGATGGTGACGATACCCATCTGGGGTATCTTGTTGTATCCTTCGGGGGTGGGGGCGAATCCGAATCCGTCGGCACCGATTACGCAGCCGCTGTGCAGAATGCAGTTGTTGCCTACGCGACAGTCGTGGTAGATGGTGACGTGGGCATAGAGTATGGTGTCGTTACCTACCTTTGCTCCGTCGCCTACAGAGACTCCGTCGTACAGCATGCAGTTGTCGCCAATCTCGCAGTTGTCGCCGATTACGACAAAGGGTGCGATGTATACATTCTCACCGATTTTTGCGCTCTCCGAGATTGAGGCGAGCGAACTGATGCCCTGTTTCTTGGGCTTGCTTGCTTCGTAGAGCATCATCAGCTTTGCGAGGCTCTCGTAAGCGTTGTTCACCTTGATGAGTGTGGCGCTTACCTCTTTCTGCGGCTCAAAGTCTTTGTTTACAAGGACTATGCTCGACTGTGTGGTGTAGATGTATTCTGCATATTTGGGGTTTGCCAAAAAGGAGAGTGCGCCGGGGGTGCCTTCCTCGATCTTGGCAAATGTATATACTTCGGCATTCTCGTTTCCGACGATTTCGCCTTGGATGAATGCTGCTATCTGTTTTGCTGTGAATTTCATAAATTCCTACTTATTATATGGCGAAGATAATGAATTAAAATCAAATTCTGCTTTGTTTTTAACTTATTTCGCTTTTTGTGTCCGTTTATTTATATTATCTTGTGCAAAGATAATTCTTTTTCCATCTGCTCTTTGTAGTCGCGTGCCTTCTCGGCTGCTACGGCTGCAAAGTTCTCGCTGCTGTCGGCGAAGATGATGGCGCGGCTGGCGTTTACAAGCAGTCCGCAGTCGGCGTTCATTCCATATTTGCACACCTCTTCGAGTGAGCCGCCCTGTGCGCCGACTCCGGGAACGAGCAGGAAGTGGTTGGGTACTATGCGACGGATGTTCTCGAAGGCTTTGCCCTGTGTGGCGCCCACTACGTACATCATATTTTCGTCGCTGCCCCACTGCTGTGAGGTCTTGAGTACCTTCTCGTAGAGTTTCTCGCCCTCGGCATCCTCGGTCAGCTGGAAGTCGTGTGAGCCGGGGTTAGAGGTGAGTGCAAGAACGATTGTCCAGTATCCTTCGTACTCGAGGAAGGGCGAAACGCTGTCTTTGCCCATGTAGGGAGCTACTGTGAGGGCGTCTACCTTGAGCTCTTCGAAGAACGAACGGGCGTAGAGCGATGATGTGTTTCCGATGTCTCCGCGCTTTGCGTCGGCAATGATGAATTGCTCGGGGTAGTTGGCGCGCAGGTATTCTACTGTCTTTTCGAAACTTATCCATCCTTTAAGGCCTTGTGCCTCGTAGAATGCGAGGTTGGGCTTGTAGGCTACAGCGTATTCTGCTGTTGCGTCGATGATGGCTTTGTTGAACTCAAAAACAGGGTCGTCGCTGTTTTTTAGGCATTCGGGGAGTTTGCGGGGGTCACTATCGAGTCCCACACAAAGGAATGATTTTTTCTCTTTTATCTGCTGGATAAGTTCTTGCCTGTTCATAGTTGTAATATTTTAAATTTTATAATTCATTTTCTTTCATACGCTCGGCATTCTCGGCCACGATGAGTTGGTCGATGCACTCTTGAATGTCGCCGTTGACGAATGCCTGCAGGTTGTATATTGTGTAGTTGATGCGATGGTCGGTGATGCGTCCCTGGGGGTAGTTGTAGGTACGTATCTTGGCCGAACGGTCGCCGGTAGAGACCATTGTCTTACGTTTCGATGCAATGTCGTCGATGTATTTCTGGTGCTCTTTATCATAGATGAACGTGCGCAGGCGTGCGAGGGCGCGTTCCTTGTTTTTTGGCTGGTCGCGTGTCTCGGTACACTCGATGAGAATCTCCTCGACAACGCCTGTGTTGGGGTTTTTCCAGTTGTAGCGCAGACGCACTCCCGATTCCACCTTGTTCACATTCTGACCTCCGGCGCCACTGCTTCGGAAGGTGTCCCATTTTATTTCGCCTTCGTTGATGACTACGTCAAACTCCTCGGCCTCGGGGAGCACTGCCACCGATGCTGCCGATGTGTGCACGCGGCCCTGTGTCTCGGTTGCGGGCACGCGCTGCACGCGGTGCACGCCCGACTCGTATTTGAGTGTTCCGTATACGTTCTCGCCGCTCACCGAGCAGATAATCTCTTTGAATCCGCCGGCTGCGCCTTCGCTGGCACTCGACACTTCCAGACGCCAGCCTTTAATCTCGCAGTATTTGCTGTACATGCGGAAGAGGTCGCCGGCAAAGAGTGCCGCCTCGTCGCCACCTGTTCCGCCGCGAATCTCGAGCACGGCGTTGCGACTGTCCTGTGGGTCGGCGGGGATGAGAAGCAGCTTTATGCGCTCTTCGAGCTCGGGCTGTCTTTTCTGACAGTCGTCAAGTTCTTCGCGCGCCATTTCGCGCATCTCTTGGTCGCTCTCGTTGGCCAGAATGTCTTTGGCCTCGTCGATGCCGTTGAGCACCTGAATATATTCCTTGCGGGCATCCATAAGGTCGCCGAGCTCTTTATACTCTTTTGTCAGCTTTACGTATCGGCGCTGGTCGGCAATGACGTTGGGGTCGGTGATGAGTGTCGAGACCTCCTCGAAGCGTGCCACGAGGCTTTCCAATTTCTCTAAAAGTGTGTTCTCTGCCATCTTTTATTAGTATTTGAATTCGCCGAACTCGCTGTTAATTATAAGCTCTTTCTTGTCGCTCTCTTCTACGCGGCCGATAATCTGTGCCTCGATGCCGAAGCTTTTGCTGATGGCGATAACCTCCTGAGCGTACTCTGCGGGAAGATAGATTTCCATGCGGTGGCCCATGTTGAACACCTTGTACATTTCGCTCCAGTCGGTGTTGCTCTGCTCTTTGATTGTCTTGAAGAGCGGGGGCACGGGGAACATATTGTCCTTTATTACGCGGCAATTGTCGCCCACGAAGTGAAGCACCTTTGTCTGTGCTCCGCCCGAGCAGTGTACCATTCCGTGGATGTTGGGACGCAGTGCGTCGAGCAACTTCTTGATTACGGGTGCGTATGTGCGGGTGGGTGAGAGTACCAATTTACCTGCGTCGAGGGGTGAATCTTCTACGCTGTCGGTCAACTTCAGGCCTCCCGAGTAAACAAGTTCTTCGGGAACTGCGCTGTCGTAGCTCTCGGGGTATTTCTCGGCAAGATATTTCGAGAATACGTCGTGACGGGCAGATGTGAGTCCGTTGCTGCCCATTCCACCATTGTACTCTTTTTCGTATGTAGCCTGTCCGTAAGATGCGAGACCTACAATTACGTCGCCGGGAGCGATGTTTGCATTGTCGATGACGTCGCTGCGTTTCATGCGGCAGGTAACGGTAGAGTCTACGATGATTGTGCGTACAAGGTCGCCAACGTCGGCAGTCTCGCCGCCTGTTGCATAAACACCCACGCCCATTTCGCGAAGTTCGGCGAGAAGCTCGTCGGTGCCGTTAATGATGGACGAGATTACCTCTCCGGGAACAAGCAGTTTGTTGCGTCCGATGGTAGAGGATACAAGGATGTTATCGGTTGCGCCCACACACAGCAGGTCGTCGATGTTCATTATAAGCGCGTCCTGCGCAATTCCCTTCCACACAGAAAGGTCGCCTGTCTCTTTCCAATAGAGGTAGGCGAGTGAGGATTTTGTTCCTGCGCCGTCGGCGTGCATGATGTTGCAATACTCGGGGTCTCCGCCAAGAATATCGGGGATTATTTTACAAAAGGCCTTGGGGTAAAGTCCTTTATCAATGTTCTTAATGGCATTGTGAACATCTTCTTTCGATGCCGAAACGCCGCGCATCATATAACGTTGGTCGCTCATGGTATTAAATTTGGCGATTATTTTATTTATTTTATTTCTTTTCTCCTTGTAGTTTGTCGCATAGGCAGTGTTCTTGTTTGCCACCTATTTTCGCACTCTTTCAATATGCAAAGATAGTGCTAACGAGTGAGTGAAAATTTATTTTCATTCGCAACGAGTGCCGCCTATGTTCGCACTCTTTCAATATGCAAAGATAATGTATGTGTATCGAAAAAACAAACCTATAAGGGTTTTTCATCTATGTGGAATTTTTTCGCATATTTTTTTGCAAGCGCAAGTGCTTTTTTGCAGCATTCTCGAATGACTCATTTGGGGCAATTTTTATAATTCTTCGGCGAAAGAGTAAACAGATAAGTGTCAACTGAAAAAAGAATATTTTCAACCAATTTAGGAAAATGTCAACCAAACAGACTTCTATTTGTCAACCAAATTTAGGAAAATAATAAAGTATAAATTTCAAGAAAAATTTAACTATTCTTAACTAATTGGGGGGTAAATAAGTAG
>JAFYPH010000064.1 GCA_017547585.1 Bacteroidaceae bacterium
AACCAATGCTTTTGCTGAAAGCTTCAATGCAAAAATAAAATCTTTCAGGGCTCAACTTAGAGGAGTTACGGATATCAAGTTTTTCTTCTTTAGATTGGCTAAACTTTTTGCGTAGCCCCCCCCAGACTTTGCTGGTGAGCCGAATTTTTCTGCTTTTCTCTCCCCTGACAACTTTTCTCTACTCCTCATCTTTCTGCGACTCGCGGAATTGCAGCGGCGACACTCCCGTGTGGGCCTTCACGAACTTTCCGAAGAACGAGGGGTTGGGAAAATTAAAATGGTCGGCGAGGCTTTTCATGCTCATCTCCGTGTACTTCAGCTTGTGCTTAATCTGCCCTATCGCGTGGGCGTTTATTATCTGCAGCGGGGTTTTTCCCGTTGCCTGCTTCACAGAATAGCTCAGATGTTTGGCGCTGTAGCACAGTTTGTCAGCATAGTAGCTTACCGAACGGTGGGTGCCGTCGTCGGTGTTCACCGCCACCATAAAGTCGTGGACGATGGTTGCCGCCCTCTCTCTCTTTGTCTCCACTTTCTCTTTTGCGGGAATCTTTTCGCTTATGAGTGACAACATTTCGCATATCATTCCTGCGAAGTGGTGGCGGCGCGTCTGCTTGCTGTATGCGTGTGTGGGCTCGTTGATGAGTGTCAGCAAAAGCTCTTTGTATAGGTACATTTTGTACGACGCGGCGCGGCCGACGGGATGTATGGGGTTGTTGTACAGATAGTGCATCACATTGAGTGTCTCTCTGTTGATGCACATAATCTCTTCGAGGAAGCTCTTGGAGACTGCAGCTACCTTTATGCTCGCGAATGAGTCGCCGTCGCCGCCGCTGACGATGCTTCCCGGCGGCAGTATTGCACAGTGATCCTTCTTCAGCCTGTATTTTCTGTAGTTGATGTTGCTGGTAATCTCTCCCTTTTCGCAGAAACAGATTAGCAGGCAGTTGAGTTTCACCTCTTTTCCTGCGGTAAAGTGGCTGATGCTGTTCAGTATGGCAATGTTGCTGTCTGTGTAGAGCATTGCGTGGGGCTGCTCCTTGAACTCTTTAAGGCCTATACTTTTTATGCTTTTGTCTGTCATTTTTTTGTTACTTTGTGTGTGGGCCGCGTGGCTCTTATATTGTCTGCAAAGTTGGGGATTTTTGTCGAGGAACGGATGATTTTCTTGCGGAGAAAATGTTCTATTTTTCCACAAAAACAGTTAGAGAGTGCTTATTTTTTATAAAATTAAACACTCTCTATTTTGTTGGTAAATGTCTGCTCTTTTTTTCTTGTGTGTGCGACGCTTGTTGTTTACGGAATTACTCTGTAGTTTTTTCGTGCGTCGGTGCGGGTGGTGAAGTTGAAGTGCCACCATTCGCTGCGCAGTGGACGGAAGCCTGCTTGCTGCATCACTCTTCGCAGCAGTTGGCGGTTCTTCGCTGCCTCTGCGCTTATCTTTCCTGTTCTTACAAGCTCCTGCTCGCGGTCGATGTGGCTTTTGTGTGTGAGTGCGTCCACGAGGGTACCCATGGGCAGGGTGTCGCCTCGGCTGTTGGCGATGCTAACGTCCACCGCAAGACCGTAGTTGTGCAGTCCGCCGCCATTCGCGGGGTTGCTCACGTAATTCTGCTGGGCGGTGCCTTTCACCTTGTTCCACATTTTCTGCTGCACGCTCATGGGGCGCGCGGCGTCGTATATGTGCAGGTGGAGGTCGGGGTTAATCTCCCGAAGCAGGCTGTTTGCCCGCTTGACGGCTGCTGCGGCCTTCGGGTGCAGGTAGGCCTTGCTGAAATTGTACATCTTCTCGCCCACAAAGTTGTCGGCCTTTGCGTACATCAGTTCAACGGTTATTGTGCTGTCGATTTTTCGGATGTCTACGAGGCCTTTGAAATTTTGCGCGGCGAGGGTGGTGGCTGTTGCCACGAGCAGCAGTGTCAGGAGTCTCTTTTTCATTGTGTATATATTAATAAGGTGCGGCCGCCGGCCGCACCTTATTTTGTATTCTTTACGCGTCGATGTTTGCGTATGTTGCGTTCTTTTCGATGAATTCGCGGCGGGGGCCTACGTCGTCACCCATAAGCATCGAGAAGATGTAGTCGGCTTCAACTGCGTCGTTGATTGTTACCTGCTTCAGTGTACGTGTCTCGGGGTTCATTGTTGTCTCCCAAAGCTGCTCGGGGTTCATCTCTCCAAGACCTTTGTATCGCTGTGTGCTGATCTCTTTCTCGTTTCCGTTGCCATATTTGTCGATGAATCGCTGACGTGCGTCGTCGTCGTAACAGTATTCTTTCACCTTACCCTTTGAGCAGAGGTAGAGAGGGGGATTGGCTATGTAAAGGTAGCCGCCCTCGATGAGCTCGGGCATGTAGCGGAAGAAGAGTGTCATGATGAGTGTGGCAATGTGCGAACCGTCGACGTCGGCATCGGTCATGATGATTACCTTGTGGTAACGCAGCTTCTCGATGTTGGCCTTTTTGCTGTCCTCGCTGTCGAGGCCGAAGCGGATGCCGAGTGCCTGGATGATGTTGTTGACCTCGTCGCTCTCGAATGCCTTGTGCCACATTACCTTCTCTACGTTGAGGATTTTACCTCTCAAGGGAAGGATTGCCTGGAACTTGTTCTTGCGGCCCTGCTTAGCCGAGCCACCCGCTGAATCTCCCTCGACAAGGAAGAGCTCGCAGTTTGCGGGGTTCTTGTCCGAACAGTCGGCGAGTTTTCCGGGCATTCCGCAACCGCCCATGGGGCTCTTGCGCTGAACGCTCTCGCGCGCCTTGCGCGCTGCGATACGTGCGGTAGCTGCAAGTATCACCTTGTCTACTATCATCTTAGCCTCTTTGGGGTGCTCCTCGAGATAGTATGTGAGTGCCTCGCCCACTGCCTGATCGACGGCTCCGGTAACCTCGTTGTTTCCGAGCTTGGTCTTAGTCTGTCCCTCGAACTGGGGCTCGGCAACCTTGACAGAGATTACGGCTGTGAGGCCCTCGCGGAAGTCCTCGCCCGAGATTTCTACCTTGGCCTTTTCGAGTGCCTTTGTGTCGTCGGCGTATTTTTTAAGCGTTCTTGTGAGGGCGCGGCGGAATCCGGCAAGGTGGGTACCTCCCTCAATGGTGTTGATGTTGTTTACGTATGAGTAGACATTCTCGCTGTAGCCGTTGTTGTAGATGATGGCTGCCTCGATGGGAATGCCCTGCTTCTCTGTGTTCAGGTAGATGACGTCGCCAATGATGGGTGTGCGCGACGAGTCTATGTGCTTGACAAACTCTTTGAGACCTTCTGTCGAGTGGAAGCTCTCTGTGCGGAACTCGCCATTCTCGTCAGCCTCGCGCTTGTCGGTGAGGGTGATTGAGATTCCTGCGTTCAGGTAGGCAAGCTCGCGCAGACGCGCTGCGAGAATCTCGTATTTGTACTCCGAAACGATGAAAATCTCGTCGTCGGGGAGGAATGTCTGGCGTGTTCCGCGCAGTGTGGTCTCTCCTGTCTGACGTACGTCGTTCAGGGGCTTGCCGTATGCGTACTCCTGCTCGTACGATTTTCCGTCGCGGAATACCTCGGTCTTCATCTTCTTGGAGAGGGCGTTCACGCACGATACACCCACTCCGTGCAGACCTCCGGATACCTTGTAAGAGTCTTTGTTGAACTTACCTCCGGCGTGCAGCACGGTCATTACCACTTCGAGGGCCGATTTTCCCTCTTTCTCGTGCATGTCTACGGGAATACCGCGACCATTATCTTGTACTGTGATTGAATTTCCTTCGTTGATACTTACCTCAATGTGGGTACAGTAACCTGCCATCGCCTCGTCGATGGCGTTGTCCACTACTTCGTATACAAGGTGGTGGAGACCTTTTTCGCCAATGTCACCAATGTACATGGCGGGGCGTTTGCGCACCGCTTCGAGTCCTTCGAGTACCTGAATACTGTCGGCCGAATAGTTAGCAGCCGTATTGTTTTTTTCTTCGCTCATGTGTTTTCTTATGTTGTAGAAATATCAGAGCAAAGTTAGTGAAAAAGGCGCTCTTATGCAAATTTTTTCCCCTATTATCATAGGGGAAATTTTCATATGTGTGCCTGGCGGCTGCTTTTGTCGTTTGAGAGCTTGATTTTGCGTTCGCCTACCCGTAACACAAAAAGGCCGGATTGAAAAATCCAGCCTCTGTACTTGGTAAATATATGTCTGATAGACTTAGGCTAACTTCGCAATGCTTGCGCACAAACCTGACTTGAGGTTTGCAGCCTTGTTCTTGTGAATCAGACCTCTCTTGGCCATTCTATCCAAAAGTTTCTGAACTTCGGGGTATTTTGCCAATGCAGCCTCTTTGTCTGTCATAGCACGCAAGCTACGTACTGCTGAACGCATGTTTTTACCGTAGTAACGATTCTGCAGATTTCTCTTCTCTGTCTGTCTGATTCTTTTAAGTGATGATTTATGATTTGCCATCTCTGTATTCTATTTTTTTTTTGATTTTTAGTAGCCCATAGGGGAATCGAACCCCTCTTTCAAGAATGAAAATCTTGCGTCCTAGCCGATAGACGAATGGGCCAACGTTTTGAATTACCTTTCGGTAGTTTGTTGTTCGCTTTATTCGTTAAGCGGTTGCAAAGGTACAACATTTTTTTTATTTGGCAAATATTTTGTGGTTTTTTTTCTTTTTTGTAGCTTTGTTTTCTCTTGAATGGTAGTTTTTTATAGTTTATGACAGAGAATTTTACGGGAATTGTATTGAGAACTCTCAAATATAGCGACAATCTGATGATTGCGGATATATTTACCGAGACGCGCGGGCGCCTCTCTTTCCTTGTACCTGTGTCGCGCAGCAAGAGCAGCAAGGTGAAAAGTGTGCTTTTTCAGCCTTTGTCGATGCTCTCTTTCAATGCCCCTTACAGGCAGGGTGGAAAGCTGGTGCGTCTCTCCGAAGTGCGTCCCTATGTGATGTACTCATCAATTCCTTACGACCCGTGTAAGTCGGCGGTGGCTCTCTATCTGGCCGAGTTTCTCACGCGTGCCCTGCGCGAGGAGAGTGACAATGCTGCAATCTTCACTTTTCTTGAATACTCGCTTCGCTGGTTCGACGAGGCGGCCGACGCCTTTGCCAATTTCCATATTCTTTTTCTCATGCGTCTGACGCGTTTCTTGGGTATTGCGCCCAACCTCGAGGATGCAGCCTCCGGCCGAGGCTATTTTGATCTCTCGGCAGGATGTTTCGTGGGGGTGCAGCCTATGCATGGAAATTTCCTCACGGCGATTCAGGCGGCCGACTTTTTCTCGCTTCTCGATTGCGACTACGGCGATGTTTCGCGCTACGCAATGAGCCGCAAGCTGCGCGGCGAGTTTCTCGATGTTCTTCAAAGATACTATCGTCTGCATCTGCCCGACTTTCCCGAATTAAAGTCGTCCGAGGTGCTGCGCGAGCTTTTCGACTGACATTATATATAATAAATAAAAGATGTGTATCGATTGAGGATACACATCTTTCTTTTTTATTCTTGCGCGGCTTTATGCGAGCAGTTCTCTCACTTTTGCCGAGATTGCCTTTCCGTCGGCCATTCCTGCGAGTTTCTTTGTTGCGACGCCCATCACTTTTCCCATCTCCTGGGGAGTCGATGCGCCAACTTCGGCAATGATGCTCTTGAGTGCTGCGGTGAGCTCCTCGTCGCTCATCTGCTTGGGAAGGTACTTCTCGAGCACTGCCACCTGTGCAAGCTCTTCGGCTGCAAGTTCGGGGCGGTTCTGGCTGGCGAAAAGCTCGGCCGACTCGCGTCCCTGTTTGGCAAGCTTGCTGATAATTTTTGTTGCTGTGGCGTCGTCCACGCTGTCGCCTGCGCCGGGAGCGGTCTTTGCTTCGAGAAGGGCTTTCTTGATGTTGCGCAGGGTGTCGAGTGCCACCTTGTCCTTTGCCTTCATCGCCTCTTTGAGGTCGTTGCTTATAATGTCAAATATATCCATAATTGTCTGTTAATAACTGATTTCTACACTGTCGTCGTTTGTGGGAGTCTCTTCCACGTCCATGTTTATAGTAACATTCTCCTCGGATGCTTGTTCATACTCGGGCTCGCAGGCCTTCTTCGCCTCGGATGAAATGTTCTTTATCTGTTGCATATCTTTGGCCATGCGTTTGTGTGTGGGCAAACTCTCCACGGCTGATATCAGCGACTCGTTGTCGAGCTCGCTGTCGTCGAAGATGTAAATTTTGAAGTCCTCTTTGTAGAATGCGTCCTTCATCGATTTTATCTTCTCCTCCTGCATTTCGCGCTCGCGCTCCTCTTCGTTCAGCAGGGGCTGCATTTCGGGAATATTGTGCATGCTGAATCCTGTGGCGAGCACTGTCACCTTCACTGCTCCATCCTCGAGGCTGTAGTCTTTGCTGATTCCCCAGATAACCTCAATCTCCTCTTCGGTGAACTGTGCCATGAATGAGTTTACCTCTTCAATCTCTCCAATCTTCAGGGGGTGGTTGGGGTTGTAGTATATGTTGAAGAGTATCTTCTTGGACTTGTAGATGTCGTTGTTGTTGAGCAGGGGCGAGTGCAGTGCCTTCTCGAATGCGAGCGCCAGACGCTGTTCGCCTTTCTCAATTCCGTAGCTCATGATGGCAACGCCGCCGTTCTTCAGCACTCGGCTCACGTCGCGGAAGTCGAGGTTGATGGTTCCGCGAGCGGTGATAATTTCGGCGATGCTCTTGGTGGCTGTGGTAAGAACTTCGTCCACCTTGCACAGTCCGTCGTCGATGGTGAGCTCGGGGTAGATGTCGAGCAGACGCTGGTTGTTGATTACCAGCAGCGCATCTACGTGTTTCGAAATTTCGGTCACTCCCTTAAGTGCCTGATGTATCTTGTTTCCCATTTCGAACTTGAAGGGAATTGTCACGATGCCTATGGTGAGTATGTTCAGTCCTTTTGCAATTTCGGCCACCACAGGAGCGGCTCCTGTACCTGTGCCACCGCCCATTCCGGCTGTGATGAACACCATCTTTGTGCCGTCGTTGAAGAGCGATTCAATCTTTGCGCGGCTCTCCTCGGCAGCCTCACGTCCCACTTCGGGGTCGTTGCCTGCGCCCAATCCTTCGGTAACCTTTTCGCCCAGCTGCACCTTCGAGGGGATGGGCGAGTTTGCAAGCGCCTGAGAGTCGGTGTTGCACACGACGAAAGAGACATTGTGAATGCCCTCTCTATACATATTCTGCACGGCATTGCCGCCGCCACCGCCTACGCCGATGACTTTTATTATTCTGGGTGCGTCGGTGGGAATATCGAATTTAAGTGTATCTTCTTCGTTCATGGTTGTTGCTGTTTAGTAACGGTTAATTGTTATCCTCGTCGTCGTTTGTGTACTCGTCCTCTTCTTTGGTGGCGTTGTTTACAAAGTCTTTTGCCGACTCTTTGATGTTTTTTGTCCAATCGCCGAATAGGCCGTCAAGGAAGCCTCTCCTGTTTTTGGGTTTTTCTTTCTTCTCCTCTTTGGGCTGTTTTTTCTCCTCGGCGGGTTTTTCGGGTTGAACGGGTTTCTCGGGCTCTTTTTTCAATGTCTCCTCCTCAGCGAAAATAACTTGTTGCACAGCCTGCACTCTGGGCTCCTGGCAGCAATTCTGCTTTCCGTTTTTCAGCAATCCCAACAAAGTGGCGCTGATCTCTTCGCGCTTCACTTTAAGAGTGCTGCTTGTGCCGAACTCTATAAACGGCTCTGTGGCAATGCGTACCTTCAGGCCCGGGAGGTTGTCGTTGAGTAGCAGTTCGATGTTTTTCAATTTTGCTCCACCGCCGGTGATTACTGCGTTCGAGAGATTCTCGCCCGAGCGTTTAATCTGCTGGTAGACATTCTGCAGAATCTCCATCATGCGTGCGCCGATGATGTTGTTGCGCAGCTCACTGCTGATGCTGCTCTCGCCGAATCGCTCGGCCTTGTAGCCAGCGTGTATCTTCAGCGTTTCGGCGTCGGCCTGCGAAATGTGCTCGGCCTGCAGGTCGCGGGTGATATTTGCGCTACCCAAAGGAAGCACGCACAGCTTTCTCATCAGGTTCTTTGTGTATATGCTGACGGTTGTTGTCTCGGCGCCAATGTCCACAAGGGCGCAGCCGTCGCGTTTCTCGTCGTTGTTGAGCAGCTGCTCGGCGTTGATTTGTGCGGCTGTGAAGCTGTCGATTTCAATCTTTGCAAGCTGGAAACTCTCTGCCAGCTGTTTCATGAACTGGTCTTTTATTATAATGTTCAGATAGTTGCACTCAATGCTTCGTACGCTCATGCCTATGGGGTTCAGGCTGGTGTCGCCGCCCATCTTGTACTCCTGTGTAATTACATCCACCTTCTCGTAGCCTTCGGGCGCGCGGTAAAGGCAGTCGTTCTCGAATGCCATTTCGTCGATAATCTCCTGTGTGATTTTCGTGTACTCCGAAAATTCGCGTTTCACGCTCGATTTTACAGACTGCAACGATAGTCCTCCGAGTGCCACATAAGCCTTCTGTATGTTTGCTCCGTCGAGCTGCGTCTCCAGTTTGTTTATTATGCTTGTGAGGCATTTGCTTGTTTCGTCGATGTTGCGCACGACACCTTTCGCGATGAATCCGTTCACCGGCTCACTTGCGTATGCAATTACGTTAATGCCTTCGTAGTTTTCCACTGCTACTGCACCGGAGACCTTTGAAGAGCCCAGCTCCAGTGCGACTATATAATTTTTTGTTCCCATGCTGTAGAAACTTTTTTATTTGTTAATCCTTTTTGGTACAGATGACCTGTTTGTCAAATTCTATGTTTATCTTGTTGTACTTGTTCCAGCCTACCTTGTTGAGTCCCTCTTTGTAGAACTCTTCGAGCTTGGCGAGCTTTTTTTCGAGGTTGTCGGCCTTGCCTATTTCTATAATGTGGTTGCCTATGCGGGGCACAAGGACAATCTCTTGTTTGGGCGTCACGTGTATCTGCTCCACCTGTTCGCGCCAGAATCTGTCTTTTTGCAGGAACAGCGCTATCTTCACCAGCCCTTTTCTTGTATCATCGCTCTTGATGTCTCCGCTTGCCACGGGCAGATATATGGCATTCTGCACGCTGCGGATGACTGCTGCGTTGTTGTCAAGATAATATTCGCCGCCTGTCTGGTCGAACACATGTATTATGGGCTGCTTGCAGCTTATGTGTATGCCAATGTAATTCTTGTGTGTCTTGTAGCATTGGCAATCCTTTACTATAGAGGATTCGAGTAGCATCTTTTCTATCTCCTCACTGACAATTTTGTCCATCTCTTTGCCTTTGGGGTCGAGTCCTCTTATCTTCAGCTGCTTTTCGATGCTCTCCACGCTCAGGGCCTGCAGGTCGTTGTCGCTGATGACAATCTCGACGCCGCGGCACTTTGTGTCGGCGGGCAGTATGTCCATGAAGAACAGTGCAAACACAAGATATGCGGTTGCAATGATGGCTGCGAATATTATGACTATCTTTTTCAGCATTTTTTCAAAATCTCTGTTATCTGTGGTACGTCACTCTCGAGGTCGCCAGCTCCCAGACAGATGAGTACCTGAAAATCGTCTTTTCTCTCGGCGATGAGCTTTACGGCGTCGGCGCGCGAGCAGAGGCTCTTTTCTACCTTCTTGTCTATAAGGTCGTAGATGAGCTTGCTGGTGACTCCGGGGATGGGGAGCTCGCGTGCGGGGTAGATGTCGAGCAGTATCACTTCGTCGAAGAGCGAGAGGCTCTGGGCAAATTCCTGGTAGAAGTCCTTTGTGCGGCTGAAAAGATGGGGCTGGAACATTGCCGTAATCTTTCGGTCGTCGTAGAGTTCTTTCATCGACTTTGCGCAGGCTTTTATTTCGTCGGGGTGGTGGGCGTAGTCGCTCAGAAGCACAATGTCATCCTGCTTCAGCTTAAAGTCGAAGCGGCGCTCCACGCCTGCGAAATTGGCCATTGCTGCCTTAATCTCTTCGTTGGTGGCTCCGCTCAGCTGTGCAACGGCCATAGCTGCAATGCCGTTGTCGATGTTTATGCTGACGGGTACGCCCGGCTCAATGTCCTTGATGTTGCCCAGCGGAGAAACATAGTCGAAGAGTATGCGTCCGCCACCGATGCGTATGTTCTCGGCGCGGAAGTCTCCTTTGTCGCGGCCGTATGTGTAGCATGTGACGCCTTCTGCGGGGCGGGGTACAAGCTCCAATCCTTCGTGTACAATCATATAGCCGTCGGGGCGTATGCGTTCGGTGAACTGTGCGAATCCCTCGAGGTAGTTCTCTTTTGTTCCGTAGATATCAAGATGGTCGGGGTCGGTGGCCGTGATTACTGCAATGTAGGGTGTCAGCTGCAGGAACGAACGGTCGTACTCGTCGGCCTCGATTACCACAAAGTCGCTCTTGTCGCTGAGGATGAGGTTGCTGTGGTAGTTCTTAGAGATTCCTCCGAGGAATGCTGCGCAGTCTGTCTGTGATTGGTGCAGCAGGTGCGCGGTCATTGTGGATGTTGATGTCTTTCCGTGTGTTCCGGCGATGCAAAGGCCGCGTTTGTCGCGGGTGATGAGGCCCAGGACTTCGGCGCGCTTCTTAATCTCGAAGCCGTTTGTGCGGAAATACTCCCACTCCTTGTGCTCTTTGGGAATCGCAGGGGTGTAGATGACAAGTGTCGTCTCCTTGTCGCGGAAAGCGTCGGGAATAAGCTCGGGATTCTCCTCGAAGTGAATGTCGGCTCCCTCTTCTATGAGCTTGTCGGTGAGGGCGCAGGCTGTCCTGTCGTATCCGGCCACCTTCTTGCCCTCGGCGAGAAAGTATCGTACGAGTGCGCTCATTCCTATGCCTCCGGCACCGAGGAAATATATTGATTGTATGTTCTTCAGTTCCATTATTTCAAATTTTCTTTTTTGCGTCGTGTCTCTTTTTCGGCGTATGCTTCGGCGAGTGAAATTACCGCTTCGGCAATCTCTTCGGCGGCCTTGGGCTTCGCCATCTTGCCGATGTTTTCGGCGAGGGCTGCCAGCTTCTCTTCGTCGCCGACGGTGGCGAGGGCTGTTGCCACAAGCTTCTCTTTGGCGTCGCTGTCGCTGACGAATATTGCTGCATCGTTCTTCACGAGTGCCATTGCGTTCTTTGTCTGGTGGTCTTCGGCGACGTTGGGCGAGGGCACCAGAATGACTGCCTTGCCCAGCAGGGCAAACTCGGAAATGGAGCCTGCTCCGGCGCGCGAGATTACAAGGTCGGCAACGCCCAGGGCCGATGCCATGTCCGAGACAAAGTCGGTGATTGTGAGGTTGTCGGGCTTGCCCGCCTCTTTCACTCTTGCGACAATCTCATTGTAGTAGTATTTTCCTGTCTGCCACACGAACTGCACGTCGGGGTTGGCGGCAATCTGTTGCAGGGAGTTTATCATACTTTCGTTCATGCTGCGTGCTCCCAGGCTGCCTCCAACCAAAAGTATGGTCTTCTTTGCAGGGTCGAGGCCCATTGCTGCGGCACACTCCTCGCGGTTGCTCTTGCGTGCCATGAGATTCATTCTGACGGGGTTACCGGTCAGTTTCAGCTTCTCGGCGGGGAAGAATTTCTCCATTCCCTCATAGGCTACGCATATCATTTTTGCTCTCTTGGCGAGCAGTTTGTTTGTTACTCCCGCGTATGAGTTCTGCTCCTGAATGACGGTGGGAATGTCCATCTTTGCGGCCATCTTCAGTGTGGGGCCGCTTGCGTATCCGCCCACTCCCACTGCTACCTGGGGGGCAAACTCCTTTATTATCTTCTTGGCCATGCGCTGGCTCTTGAGCAACTGCCACAATACCTTGATGTTGCGCAGCAGGTTTTTGCGGTCGAATCCCATGATGGGCAGTCCCACGATGCGGTAACCGGCCTCGGGCACGCGCTGCATTTCCATGCGGTTGTCGGCTCCGACGAAGAGAATCTCGGCGTCGGGTCTTTTGCTCTTTATGGCGTCGGCGATGGAGAGGGCGGGGAATATGTGTCCGCCTGTTCCTCCTCCGCTTATTATTATTCTGTGATTCTTTTTCATGCTCTGGTCGTTTTTTTATTGTTCGGTGGCAGGTTGTGCGATCGCCTCTGTGGGGTTGTTCTCCACGTTGCCTGCTTTTGCTCTCTCGCGTGCCACTTTAGCCTCTCTTGCGTATCGGCTGACGCTGAGAATCATTCCTATGTACACGCAGTTTATCACCAGCGACGTTCCTCCGCGGCTGACAAGCGGCAGCGGCTGTCCCGTTACGGGGCCCACTCCCACAGAAATGGACATATGGGCCATTGCTTGTATCACTATCATCAGCGCCGCGCCTATAATGAGAAAGGCTGCGTATGGGTCGTCACAATCTTTGGCTATCTGCCCCGTGTGGTAGAGCAGTATCAGGTAGAGCAGTATCACTCCCACGCCTCCTATTATCAGTCCCAGCTCCTCGATGATGATTGCATATATAAAGTCCGAGAATGCCTGGGGCAGAAAGTCGCGCTGCTCGGAGTTTCCCGGGCCTTTGCCGAAGATGACGTTGCTCGATGCTATTGCGATGTTTGCGTGCATTCTCTGCTCGTTGCCGCCATTCTGGTCCTTTTCGGCACTTGCGGGGTCGATGCTGCGGGTTATACGGTTCCTCCATGTGATCATACGGTCGAGCGGGGTTCCCTCGACGAGGCTTGCGGGGGTGAGCATTATTGCACCCAGCGCCACTGTTCCTGCAACGGCGCATGCACCAGTGAGTTTCCACATCTGCTTGCCGGGTATCTTGCCGATGAACAGCATCAGATAGGTGGTGAAGCATATGAGTATTACCGTCGAGAGGTTGCTTGTGAAGATTAGTGCGCATGCGAGTCCCGTTGCGTAGAGAATCTTTTTAAGCACTTCGCTGCTTGTCCCCTCGCTGCTCTGTCCGTCGCCCAATATGCGGGCAATGAGCATCACAAGGCCCAGCTTCGCCACTTCGGATGCCTGTATATTGACGCCGAAGAGACGCACCCAGCGCGACTCGCCGTTGATGCTGACACCGGCGAACATTGCCCACAACAGGAATCCTATTCCTATCCAATAGGCAGCGTAGGATAGCTTCTTCAGCCACGTCATGGGCATATTGTGCACTATCCACGCTACGGCTACGCCCAACATCATGAATGTAACGTGCTGTGTGATGGGCTGCCAATAGCTGTCGTTCTTGTATGCAAGGGTGCTTGTCGCACTGAAGACCTCAATGAACGAGAGTGCGAAAAGCAGGGTGAAGATTATCCATGTAACCTTGTCGCCCTTGAACAGTCTGTTTGTAATGCCTTTACCCATCTTATTTTAACTTGTTTACTTCGTCCTTGAATTGTTCGCCTCGGTCTTCGTAGCTCTTGAAGAGGTCGAAGCTTGCGCAGCAGGGGCTCAAAAGCACTGTCTCGCCCTCTTTTGCCATTTCTGTTGCGGCCTTCACACAATCCTTCATGCTCTTTACGTCTGCGATGGGCAGGCCGTAGTCGGCGAAGAATGTGTGCAGCTTGCTGTTGTCGACGCCCAGGAATACGAGGCCACTGCACTTCTCTTTCACAAGGTCGGCAATCTCGCTGTAGTCGTTGCCTTTGTCTTTGCCGCCGAGTATGAGCACTGTCTTTTTCTTCATGCTCTGCAGGGCGTACCAGCAGCTGTTCACGTTGGTGGCCTTTGAGTCGTTTATGTACTCAATGCCGTTAATGTCGGCTACCTTCTCCAGACGATGCTCCACGCCTGTGAAGCTGTTAAGCGCCTCTTTAATTGTCTCGTTGCGTATGCCCGCCACGTTGGCCGAAATTCCGGCTGCCATTGAGTTGTAGAGGTTGTGCTTTCCGGTGAGTGCAAGCTCCTCCTGCTCCATATTGAAGGGGGTGGGCTCGGCAAAGATTATCTTCTCGTTCTCTGTGTAGGCTGCGAGTCCGCTCTCTTTCTTCTCGGCAAAGGGGTAGAGCTTTCCGTGCTTGTATTTCTCTATTTCGCGTGTGATTATGGGGTCGTCGCTCCAATAGATGAATGCGTCGTCGGGCTGCTGGTTCTGCAAAATGCGGAATTTTGCATCCACGTAGTTCTGCATTTCGTAGCCGTAGCGATCCATATGGTCGGGGGTGATGTTCATGAGCACCGCCACGTTCACGCGGAACTCGTACATATTATCAAGCTGGAAGCTGCTGAGCTCCACAATGTAGTAGTCTTTGTCGCCCTCGGCCACCTGCAGGGCAAGGCTTTTGCCGATGTTTCCTGCGAGGCCCACGTTCAGTCCCGCCTCGCGGAATATGTGGTAGATGAGCGAGGTTGTGGTGGTCTTTCCGTTACTACCGGTGATACATATCATTTTGGCTTTTGTGTAGCGTCCGGCAAACTCAATCTCCGAGATTATGGGGATTCCTGCCTCGCGCGCCTTCTTTACGATGGGCGCTTCGTTAGGAATTCCGGGGCTTTTGATAATCTCTTGTGCGTTCAGAATCTTCTCTTCTGTGTGCTGCTTCTCCTCCCACTCTATATTGTGTTCGTCGAGCATCTTTTTATAGTTGTCGGCAATGCTGCCAAAGTCCGACACAAATGTGTCGAACCCTAATTTATTGGCAAGTACGGCGGCTCCGCATCCGCTCTCTCCTGCTCCTAATATTGCTATGCGTTTTTCCATTTTCCTTATCTTATTTTAAGCGTCATCAAGGTGATTGCTGCAAGCACTATGGTCACAATCCAGAAACGGACGGTTACTTTTGCCTCGTGCATGGGCTTCAGCGGTCTCCTTATTAAATATGTGCTCTCTTTGTCCAGCTTTTCATCGCTTATAGTATAATGATGATGCAGCGGGGTGCATTTGAAAATTCTCTGCTTGATGCCTTTCTTCTTTCCTTTTTTAAAGTAGGCAACCTGCATCACCACCGACAGATTCTCGGCAACGAATATTCCGCACAGAATGACGAGCAGAATCTCCTTGTGTATCAGAATGGCGATTACGGCTATAATTCCTCCGATGGTCAGGCTGCCTGTGTCGCCCATGAACACCTGGGCAGGGAAGGCATTGTACCACAGGAATCCTATCATTGCTCCTATGAAGGCGCAGGTGAAGATTACCACCTCTTCGCTGCCCGGGAGGAACATTATATTAAGGTATTCGGCCATTCCCACGTGTCCCGACACGTAGGCGAGGATGCCCAGCGTCACTCCTATGATGGCGGCGTTACCCGCAAGCATTCCATCCATTCCGTCGTTCAGGTTGGCTCCGTTGGAGACGGCTGTGACGATGAAGATTGTCACAATCACAAAGAGCACCCAGCCGGCTGCGTCGGCGTATTTTCCGAAGCATGCTGTAAGCTCGGAGTAGTCGAGGTTGTGGCTTTTTATAAAAGGAATAGTGGTCTTTGTGAGTTTCTGTGCCTTCTCCTTGTGCTGCACCTCAATGGCATTGCCCGACCTCTCGATGGATATATTCTCGCGCATCACCGCCTGCGGGCTTAAGTATAGTGTGAGGCCTATGAGCAGTCCCAGGCCCACCTGCGACACTACCTTCACCTTTCCAGGAATTCCGTCCTTGTTCTTCTTGAAGGTCTTTATATAGTCGTCGGCGAAGCCCACGATTCCCAGCCACACGGTGGTTATTATAAGGAGTATCATATAGACGTTGTTCAGACGTCCGATGAGCAGACAGGGCACGAGTATAGCCACAATTATGATGAGTCCGCCCATTGTGGGGACGCCCACCTTCAGATTGTTCTTGTCGAGGTCGCGCAGCGTCTCTGAAATCTGCTTCTTCTTGAAGTAGCGTATAAAGTATTCGCCGAAGATGGCCGAAATGAGCAGGGCGAGCACTATGGCTATGAGTGCACGGAAAGATGTGTACCCGAACAGTCGCCAGCCGGGAATGTTGTTATTTTGCAGTAGGTCGAAAATGTAGTTCAGCATTTTGTCTCTCTTTTAGTTGTTGAAGATTTCTCTTATAACCTCTTTGTCGTCGAAGTGGTGCTTGACGCCCTTAATCTCCTGATAGTCCTCGTGGCCTTTGCCGGCTACCACCACCACGTCGCCTTTTTGTGCAAGTGCGCAGGCTGTTCTTATCGCCTCTTTTCTATCGATGATGCTTATCACCTTCTTGCGCTGCTCGTCGTCGAGCCCTGCGAGCATGTCATTGATAATGTCCTGCGGCTCTTCGAAGCGGGGGTTGTCCGAGGTTATTATCACTCGTGAGCTTGCGCGTACGGCCTCGACAGCCATCAGCGGGCGTTTGCCTTTGTCGCGGTTGCCGCCTGCTCCCACCACGGTGATGATGTTTCCGCGTCCGCGCAGCACTTCGTTCACTGTGCTCAGCACATTCTTCACTGCGTCGGGGGTGTGGGCGTAGTCGACAATCGCCGAATAGCCATCTTTCGAGTGCAGTGTCTCGAAACGTCCCGACACGGGTTTCAATGTGCTCAGTATTCGCAGCACCTCCTGCGGCTCTTTGCCCAGCTCCACGGCTGCTGCGAATATTGCCAGAAGGTTACTTACGTTGAATCGTCCCGTCAGCTGGGTGGTGAACTCTATGCGGTTGAATTCGAGCAACATTCCGTCGAGGTGCGTCTCAAGGATGCGTCCTTTGTAGTCGCCCATGGTGCGTGCCGAGTATTTTTTGATGTCGGCGCGTGTATTTTGTACCATCACAGGGCCGTTCTTGTCGTCGATGTTGGTGATGGCAAATGCGTCCGAGGGCAGCTTGTCGAAGAAGCTCTTCTTGCAACGCAGATACTCCTCCATGGTATTGTGGTAGTCAATGTGGTCGCGTGTGAGGTTGGTGAAGATTCCTCCCGCGAAGCGCAAGCCTCCCACACGCTCCTGTGCAAGTGAGTGTGAGCTCACCTCCATGAATGCGTACTCGCAGCCTTCGTCGGCCATCTTGCCCAGCAGGGCGTTGAGCGACACGACGTCGGGGGTTGTGTGGGTCGAGGGGTAGGGTGTTCCGTCAATGTAGTTGCACACGGTGGACAGGAGTCCGCACTTGTGTCCCATTTCGCGGAAGAGCTCGTAGAGCAGTGTGGCAATGGTTGTCTTTCCATTGGTGCCTGTAACTCCCACGAGTTTAAGCTTCTGTGTGGGGTCGCCGTAGAAGGTGGTCGCCAGCTTTCCGGCAACAGCCTGACTGTCGGCAACTTTCAGGTAGGCAACCTCGGGGTTAATGTGCTCGGGCAGTGTCTCGCAGACGATGGCTGCGGCTCCCTGCTCCTCGGCGGTGGCTATATATTTGTGTCCATCAACCTGAGTACCGCGCATGGCGATAAACATGTCTCCTTTCTTTACCTGTCGCGAGTCGATGTTTATTCCTGTAATGTCGGTCTCGTTTTTTGGAAGAATCAACTGTATGAATTGTATGTCTCTTGTTAGGCTGTTGAGTCTCATATGGCGGTGGTATTTTATTCTTGTTTATCTCTCTTTGTCTCTCTCTTTAGGGCTTCAGTGTAATCGCAATGTATGTGCCCTTTGTGGCTTTTTGTCCTGCGGGAAGGCTCTGCGACACTACTCGTCCGTAGCCGCTGAGTCCGGGTCTCAGTCCTGCCTGTTTCAGCAAGAAGATTGCGTCTTTTGCTCCCATTCCTCTTACGTCGGGCACGAGGTTGCCTTTAATCTCTCGGCTCTCCATGCTCAGCTTGCCCTCTTCGCTCTTTATCTTTCCCCAGATGCGCTCGTCCTCGGAGTCGTCGACGTCGTTCTCGGTTTTTATGTCCAGCTTGTCGAGCAGATAGCTTGCTGCGCTCAGGTTGCCGTGTTTGGCCAGGGGGGTGTGCTCGTTCAGTGTGTCCTGCGCTGCTGCCAGAGGCATTCGCAGGTTTTTGGCCATCACTCGTTCGGCAATCTCCTTGAACACCACTCCCGATGTTCCGCCTCCGCTGCCGGGGCCTACCTTTATTATCTGTACGATGCACGAGTATTTGGGTGCGTCGGCGGGGAAATATCCGCAGAAGCTGAGCAGGTAGCGCATGGGCGAGTAGTTGTAGCCGAATCCGGGCTTTATGGTGCGCGCCGTTCCTGTCTTTCCTGCGATGGGGAATTTCTCCGATTTTACCTTTTTACCGGTACCGTTCTTGTCGTTCACCACTTCGTAGAGTATCATCTGCAGGTCTTTCACTGTCTGTGGCGAGAGGGCCTCCTCGCGCAGCACTTCGGGCTCGAACTCTTTGATGGTTGCTCCCTCTTTCATTATTCTTTTTACGAGGCGGGGCTTCATCTGCTTGCCTCCGTTGGCGATGGTGTTGTAGAATGTCACCATGTTCAGCGGGGTAGTCTCTACCACATAGCCGAATGACATTGATACGAGGTCCATCATCGACCAGGTCTTGTCTTTGGGCGACTTTATCTTGGGGCCTCTTGCTCCCACGAGAATGTCGTATGTGTCGTCCACACCCATCTTTTTCAGTCGGTCGATGAACTTCTGCGGGTTGTGCTTGTATCTTGTGTTTATAATTTCGCCCATTCCAATGTTCGACGACTGCTCCATGACCTCGACCACGCTGTACTTGGATGTTCCGTTAGTGTAGTGGCCCG
The DNA here is from genome assembly GCA_017547585.1 of Bacteroidaceae bacterium. GTDB lineage: Bacteria > Bacteroidota > Bacteroidia > Bacteroidales > Bacteroidaceae > HGM04593. The sequence continues at coordinate 18,416 of JAFYPH010000064.1, forward strand.
TGTCGGTGGTGGGGCTCTTTCCGTAGAATATGTGCGACTTATTGTGGTGGGGCACCGAGTCGTTGGGGGTGATGAGCTTGTCCTCGAAGGCTGCTGCAAGGGCGATGGTCTTGAAGATTGAGCCGGGCGAGCTCACTTCGTACATAAAGTTCTCCATCTCCTCGTACACTCCTTCGCCGGCGCGTTTCAGGTTTACGATGGCTTTTACGTCGCCCGTCGCAACCTCCATGAGTATTGCGCGGCCCGACTCGCCATTCTGCTTTATAAGTTCGTTCTTCAGCGCAGTCTCGCATATGTCCTGCATCTCCACGTTGAGTGTCGTCTGTATGTCTGCGCCGTTCACGGCGGGAATGTCTATGATGCTCAGGTAGCCTTCGCCCACTCTCTGGCGATGCATGAGTCCCTCCTTGCCCTTGAGAATGGAGTCGTACTTGAGTTCCAGTCCTCGGTAGGCTGAATCGTTCTCGGCCCACAGCGAGCCCAATGTGTGCTTGGCGAGCGAGCCGAAGGGTTTTTCGCGCTGTATGCTCGATTCCCATCGTGCGCCGCTGAGGTAGGATTTCTGGTTCAGGATGGGCAGCTTTTTCATCTCCTTATACTGTATGTAAGAGATGCGGCGGGGGTACACTTTATAGTATCTTTTGCCCTCTCTCTTGCCTTTGCGCAGATGTTGCTCGAAACGTTTGGCGCTCCAGTCGGGGAAGATGTCGCTCAGTCCTTTACACAGCTCCTTCATGTCCGCCTCCCACAGAGAGTCTTTCTCGGCCTGTATCTGTTTCTCCTTTTTGCGGTTGTTCTTGTCTGTATATTTGAAATCTATGTGCAGAGTGTAGCGCGGCAGACTGCTCGCGAGCAGTTCGCCGTTGTCGCTCAGGATGTTGCCACGCTGAGGCTTAACAGGAATGTTGTATTTTATATATTTATCCTTCTTCTCCATCCAATGGTCTCGCTCTTTGGTCATGGTGATGGTGGCTTTGGCCAATATGAGTATTGCCCACAGCGTAAAGAATGAGATTATCAGAAGCTTGAATCGGAATATTAAGTCTTCTCTGTTTTTAAACATCTGTGTCTATTCAATTAAAAAAGGTGGTTGTGTGGCTATGCCTAGTTCACTTTCGCTCTCTTTTACATATTTTTCTATGTGCGACTGTCGGCTCTTTTCCGATAGTTCGCTCTGTTGTGTAAGTACGTCGTATTTCAATATTTTTACCTCTTCCTTGAGGTCGGATATCTGGTGCAGCTCCTGCTGGAAGGCGTATCGGTTGCTGATGTATATTATTATGTAGAAGACTACAAGGGCGAAGAGTCCGGCGTTTTTCGTTATTCTCTCGTCGCGCAGAATGTTTCCGCTGTATATCTTATAGAAGATTCCGCCCTTCTTTTTCTTCTTCTTTTGTGCTTTTTTCTCTTCCATAGTCTACTCCTCCTCTCTCTTTATTGCCACTCGCAGCTTGGCGCTTCGCGAACGGGGGTTTCTCTCGAGCTCCTCGGCTGTGGGCATTATGGGTTTCTGTGTCACGAAGGGCGAGGTGCTGCGTCCGAAGAAGTCTTTCTCTATGGTGCCTTCGATGTTGCCGCTCTTCATAAAGTTCTTCACTATTCTGTCCTCTATCGAGTGGTAGGTTATCACCACCAGACGGCCGCCGGGCTTCAGCAGTTCCTTGCACTGTTGCAACATCTCTTTGAGGCTCTCAACCTCTTGGTTGATCTCTATGCGCAGCGCCTGGAACGCTTTTGCCATCTCTTTCTTCTCGCGCTGGGGCGGGCAGAAGGGCTTGGCAACTTCTATGAGGTCGTTTACGCGTCGGAAGGGCTTTGTGGCTCTTCTCTTCACCACTGCCGAGGCCAGCTTGCGGCTGCAGTTGAGCTCGCCGTAGAATTTGAAGATTTCGGCCAGCTTCTCTTCTGTCGCATTGTTCAGAAGGTCGGCTGCTGTGGCGCCGCCGCGTTTGTTCATGCGCATGTCAAGGTCGGCGTCGAAGCGGAACGAGAATCCGCGTGTCTCGTCGTCGAAGTGGTGGCCCGACACTCCAAGGTCGGCAAGAATGGCGTCGAGCTCCTTCACGTCGTGGTAGCGCATGAAGTTGTAGAGGTAGCGGAAGTTGCCTCTGACGAATGTGAAGCGTTTGTCGTCGGGTGAGTTTTTCTCGGCATCTTCGTCCTGGTCGAATCCGTAAAGATGTCCATCCTCGCCCAAATGTGACAATATTTCGCGGCTGTGTCCGCCGCCGCCGAATGTGAGGTCGGCGCACAGGCAGTTGCCCTCAATCTTCATCTGCTCGATGCTCTCGCCCAGCATCACCGGGGTGTGATATACTTGTTCCTCAACCATTGTTGCTATCTTCTTTTTTCTCGGTCATTATTTTTTCAATCTCTGCTCCGAAGGTGGCTGCGTCCATGAATGGCTGCTCCAGCTTCTCTTTTGCCCATATTTCGATGGTGTCGTCCATGCCTATGAAGCGCACCTCCTGCTCGATGCCTGCCATCTTCATGTAGCGTTTGGGAATGAGTATTCGGCCGTTGCTGTCGATGTTTATCTCTTCGACGTCGGCTACAAACTGACGGAATATCATCTGGTGGCGGGCGTTCCATCTGTCAAGGCGCGAACGCAGTGCGTCAAGCTGTGTGTTCCAGCTCTCTTCGGGGTAGAGTACAAGGCACTCCTGGAAGATGTCTTTGCGCATCATCAGCTTGCTGTTTCCCGTTGTTTGAAGGGCGCGACGGAAGGTGGCGGGTATGAATACTCGCCCTTTGCTGTCGCTCTTTGCCTCTATGTTTCCGATGAAACGCATAGTCTATACTCCCAAATTTAGCATATTCGCTTCAAAATTACACAATTCCCCACAATTCCCCACTATAAATGCAAAAGATTTTTTTATTAAAGTTTTCAACAGCATGTTTATTGTCTATTTTGCTGAATATAAATTTTTTGTGAGGTGGTGGGGAGAAACAAAAAAAGAACCGCCATTTTCGGCGGTTCTTTTGTGTCGATGTTGTTATCTTTTTTACTCTTCCATCATGAACATGGGGTCCCATGCGGGGAGCATTGTGGGTTTCTGCTCAAGAACTTTAAGCACCTTTTCGGGAGCGTATTTCTTGTCTACCACCAGACGGAACATATATTCGTCGAACCACTCGTCGGTCATGATGAGTGTGCCTTTGTAACCCGATGATGCGCCCCAGCTGTTCTCTACCTGCCATTTTACGGCTTTTCCATTCTCGTCGAGGTCTACCGACTTCAGTGTCATTGCGTGTGAAGAGCCGCTGTCGCGTGTGATGATGCGCTGTCTCTTGTCCATGTTGAACTCTACGCCGAAGAGCGATTCGTAGTCGTAGTTGGCGATGTCGAGGAGGCCGCGACCCGAGTCGAGGAACTTACCTACGTCGCACGAGAAGTACATCATTACGCTGTCTTTGATAGAGGCGATTGCCATCTGCTTGATGTCCTCGAGGGGAAGGTTCACGTAGAGCCAGTTGTGACCCTCCTGCACGTGGCGGTCGTACTGAATTTCGTAGCTCTTCCAATAGGGGCGCGAGGGGTCGTTCATCAGCATTACGTAGTTGTTCTGGAAGTCGAGGCCCACGAACTTGTCGTAGAAGCTTTTAGGAGTGTACTCCTGGGGCTGCTCGCGGTATTTGCCGTTGCTGTCCTTGGGTGCCCATGTGAATGTGGTGGGGGGAACGCCATAGACACTTGCAAGCATCTTGTACACTGTGCCCAGCATCTCTTTCTTCATGGCCATGAGCTCTTTGTCCTTCTTGCCCTCTTCGCTTGCTTCGCGCAACTGAATACCGAACTCACGGAGTTTTCTCTTGAGCACGTTGTTGAATGCGCTGGTGTTGTTGCTGCTGAATGTCTCGCGCATAGCCTCCTTGGGGACAACGCCATATTTTGCAACAAGGTCGGCAACGCCGGTGAATGTACCGCCATCGCTCAAGGGGTGGTTGAAGAGCCACTCGACCATTCTGTCGTCGATGGGCTTTTTGCGTGTGTCGATGATTCCCTGCAAGAAAAGGTTAGATTTTTCAAGCTGGTCGAAGAAGAAGTTGTACACCTGTGAGAATTCGAATCCGTTGAGATTCTGCTCGGCAATCATCTTGGCTCTCATTACGTTGAGGCCTGTGAACAACCAGCAGCGACCCGATGACTCCTGGTCGGTGATGCCTTTTGAATTTACTGTGTTGCTGAAGTAGGTGTTGAGCTCTTTCGCCTTGTTCTCCTGGTTAACGGCGAGAGTCTTTACCGATGTTGTGAGCATTACGTTGCGGAGTGCTTTCTCGGCGCCTGTGGGCTTGTAGCTCTCGGCAAACTCTTTGAGCATTTGTGTGTCGATGCTGCCATTCTCTTTCTGTGCGGATACGTTGCCGGCTGCCAAAAGGGCGGCGAGGATGCATCCGGTGAGTTTCAGTCTGTTGTTTCTTTTCATGGTTGCTATTTGTTTAAATTTATTGCTCGTTTGTGCATGTATTTTGCAAATATAGAGAATTTATTCCTCTTTTTGCGTATGTATGGGGTGCAAACTCTCTATTTTCTGTAAAGTTCTCTTTTACAGCCTCTGCAGTTCTTCGATGAACGCTGCGGCTCTCTCCACATTTTTTACATTTTCCACGGTGATTATGCAGCGTCCGTCGCTCTCGCGCATGTTGCATTTGAAGTTGCTCGCGGGCAGGTGGGCAAGAATCTTTCCGAAGAGCTCGCTCTCGTAATATGGGCTTCGTCCGTCCACGAGGAACAGGTTCATTCGTCCGCCCTTAAGGTAGATTTTCTCTATTCCCAGCTCTTTGGCCTTGTGGCGCAGCGACACTGTGCGTATGAGTTCTTCGGCTGCTTGTGGCATCTGTCCGAAGCGGTCTTTCATCTTTGCGTGGAACTTTTTAAGGTCGTCGTCGTTGGTTATCGAGTCGAGCTCGCGGTAGAGCAGAATACGCTCGTTGCCATCGGGTACGTAGAGTGGCGGGAACAGAAGTTCGAGGTCGCTCTCTATGAGACATTCGCTTACGTAGCCGCTGCTCTTCTCTGCGCTCTCATCCTCGGGCAGAATGCCTGCAAACTCCTCTTCTTTAAGCTCTTTCACTGCCTCGGCGAGAATCTTCTGATAGGTCTCGTAACCAAGGTCGGCGATGAATCCACTCTGCTCGGCGCCCAGCAGGTTGCCCGCGCCGCGGATGTCGAGGTCCTGCATGGCGATGTTCATTCCGCTGCCAAGCTCGCTGAAGCTCTCGATAGCCTCCAGACGTCGGCGCGCCTCGCTGGTGAGGGCATCTTTCGGGGGTGTCAGCAGGTAACAGAATGCTTTGCGTTTGCCGCGTCCTACGCGTCCGCGCATCTGGTGCAGGTCGCTAAGGCCGAAATTCTGCGCTTGGTTGATAATTATGGTGTTAACATTGGGAATGTCTATTCCATTCTCCACGATTGAGGTTGCAATGAGCACGTCGTAGTCGTGGTTCATAAAATCGAAGAGAATCTTTTCGAGCTCTTCGGGTGACATCTGTCCGTGGCCTATGCAGACGCGTGCGTCGGGTACATGTTTGTTAATCATGCGGGCAATCTCCTGCATGTTCGAAATGCGGTTGTTTATGAAGAACACCTGTCCGTTGCGGCTGAGCTCGAAGTTTATCGCCTCTTTTATGGCTGTGGCGTCGAAGCACTGAATCTCTGTGTATATTGGGTGGCGGTTGGGTGGCGGTGTCTGTATCATCGAAAGGTCGCGCGCTCCCATTATCGAGAATTGAAGTGTGCGGGGAATGGGGGTGGCGGTCATTGTCAGTGTGTCGACGTTCACCTTCATCTGGCGCAATTTCTCCTTTACGGCGACGCCGAATTTCTGCTCCTCGTCGATGATGAGCAGTCCCAAGTCTTTGAATTTTATGTCTTTGCCCGTGAGTCGGTGGGTGCCGATAACAATGTCTATCTTGCCCTCTTCGAGCTCTTTCAGTATGCGTTTGCTCTCTTTTGCCGAGCGTGCGCGGCTCAGGTATTCTACCGTGCAGGGGAACTCTTTCAGTCGCTCCTTGAAGTTAAGATAGTGCTGATAGGCGAGCACGGTGGTGGGCACGAGCACTGCCACCTGCTTGCTGTCGGTGGCGGCCTTGAAGGCTGCGCGTATGGCAACCTCGGTCTTTCCGAATCCTACGTCGCCGCAGACGAGACGATCCATGGGGCGTCGGCGTTCCATGTCCTGCTTCACTTCGTTGGTGGCTTTCAGCTGGTCGGGGGTGTCCTCGTAGATGAAGCTCGCCTCGAGCTCGTGCTGCAGGTAGGTGTCGGGCGTGAATGCGAATCCCTCCTTGCTGAATCGCTCGGAGTAGAGCTTTATGAGGTCGCGGGCAATGTCCTTGATTTTCTTTTTGGTGCGCTCTTTCATGCGCTCCCATGCTCCCGTTCCCAGCTTGTTTACGGTGGGTGGGTCGCCCTCTTTGCCTTTGTACTTTGATATTTTGTGCAGGTTGTGTATCGACACGAATACTACGTCGTCGTTTTTGTAAAGAAGCTTTATCGCCTCTTGCATGGAATTTCCGCTGGGAATGCGCACGAGTCCTCCGAATTTTCCCACTCCGTGGTCAATGTGCACAATGTAGTCGCCTGTGCGGAACTCGCTCAGCTCTTTCAGCGTCAGTGCTGCCTTTCCGCCTCGAGCGCGGTCGCTGCGCAGACGGTAGTTGTGGAATCGGCCGAACAGCTGATGGTCGGTGAAAAATGCCATGCGCAGGGTGTTGTCCACGTAGCCTGCGTGTATGGTTTTATTTACGCCGGTGAATGTAATTTCGTCGCCGCGCTCGTCGAAGATGCTCTTCAGACGCTCACTCTGTCGCGCGTCGTCGGCGAGCAGCATTATCTTGTAGCCCTTTGCGAGGTACTCTTTGAACTTGTCGCTCACAAGGTCGAAGTCTTTGTTGAAGAGTGGCTGCATGGAGGTGTCGAAAGCGATGCTTGTGCCCTCTTTTTCGCTGCCCTGCGAGGGGTGAATCTCCCATCGGCGGGCCGACTTCAGGTGTCTTTCAATCTCCACTCCCGACATTAGTTCGGGCATTTCGGGCAGCTTCTCCTCGGATAGTCGGGCCTGCAGCGAGTAGCCCTCGTTGCGTGTCTTTTCTATGCTGCTCTTGACGAATGAAAAGTCTTTGGCAATGTATATTGTGGCGCGGGGCAGGAACGAGACAATGGGCACGCTCTCTTTGTCGGTGAGTTTGGGCACGATGGAAATCTCCTGCATGCGCTCTTTCGACAGCTGTGTCTCCACTTCGAAAGTTCTTATACTCTCAATCTCGTCGCCGAAAAAGTCTATTCTGAAGGGGTACTCCGACGAGAATGAGAAGATGTCTATGAGGCTTCCGCGCACGGCAAACTCTCCAGGTTCGTAGACGTAGCTCACCTCCTTGAACCCCAGCTTTCCGAGGCGCTTCTCCACCTCTTCGCGTGAAATGTTTCCTCCGACGGCGAGCGGCAGTGTGTTGCTCTCCATCTTCTCCTGCGACACTACCTTTTCGGCTATTGCCTCGGGGTGGGTGACAATGACCGTTCCCTGTCGGCGGCTGCGGCTGGCGAGACGGCTCATCACTTCGGTGCGCAGTATGCGGTTGGCGTCGTCCTCGTGGCCGTACTTCAGCGCACGCTTGAACGACGAGGGGAAAAAGAGCACACGCTTGTCGCCGCATATTTGCACAAGGTCGTGGTAGAAATAGCCTGCCTCTTCGGCGTCGTTCATGATGATGAAAAGTGTCTGTTTCTCCTCTTTGTGCATGTATCCGGCAATGGCGACGGCGGCGCTGCTGGCCGTCAGTCCGTTTACCCTGACGATGCTTTTGTGGTCGCTCTCGTCAAGCTGTCGCAGCGCCGTTACTCCCGGGTGCGACGCGTATATCTCTTGCAGTTCTTTTATTTCCATAGTGGTTGGCGCAGTCGTGTCTCTGCTCTCTTTTCTGCAAATTTACGCTTTTTATTTATTAATTTTCCGTAAATGTTGCATTTTGCCTTTGCGAATAGGCTCTTTTTAGCTGTTTTTAAACAAATTTATTTGTTTGTTGTGCGCTTTTACGGGTAAAAATAGCTATTTTTGCGATAAATTACAGAATTGTGTAAAAATGGCAAAGAGCGACAGTGTAATAATTATTCCCACATACAATGAGAAGGAGAATATCGAAAAGATGATTCGCACTCTCATGGCTCTCGAACACAGTTTCGACATTCTTGTGGTGGACGACGGCTCGCCCGATGGTACGGCGGCTATTGTGAAGCGAATGCAGGTGGAATTCCCCGAGCGTGTTTTTATCATCGAGCGTTCAGGAAAGCTGGGCCTTGGAACGGCCTATATTGCAGGTTTCAAATGGGCGTTGAAAGAGGGCTACGAGTATATTTTTGAAATGGACGCCGACTTTTCGCACAACCCCGACGATGTTCCCCGTCTCTACGAGGCGTGTGCCGTCGATGGTGCTGACCTTTCGGTGGGCAGCCGTTACGTTACGGGTGTCAATGTGGTCAATTGGCCTATGGGTCGTGTGCTCATGTCCTATTTTGCATCGAAGTATGTGAGGCTCATCACCGGACTACCCGTGTACGATACTACGGCAGGCTTCAACTGCTACCGTCGCTCGGTGCTCGAGACTATCGACCTCGACGCTATCCGCTTCAAGGGCTACGCCTTCCAGATAGAGATGAAATTCGTTACTCACAAGTGCGGCTTCACGATTAAGGAGGTGCCTGTGATTTTCGTCAACAGAGTGCTGGGCGTCTCTAAGATGAGCGGCGGAATCTTCAGCGAGGCTTTCTTCGGCGTCATCAGCCTGAAGGTGGGCAGCTGGTTCAAACGCTATCCTCAAAAGAAATAAACGATTAAATTTATGACACAAGATACTAACAGACAGTTCGAGTGCGTCATTGCACGCTGTCGCGACCTCTTCGCAAAGAAATTGCACGACTACGGTGCTTCGTGGCGCATAATGCGTCCCGAGTCGCTCACCGACCAGATATTCATCAAGGCCAAACGCATACGCACTCTGGAGACAGTGCAAGAGAATCTCGTGGGCGAGAGTATCTCTTCGGAGCTTATAGGCATTGTGAACTACGGAATTATTTCGCTCGTGCAGCTGGAGCTGGGCTACGCTGACGTGTGCGACATCGACGCTGTGCAGGCTCTTGCCCTTTACGACAAGAAGGCGACCGAGGCTCTCGAGCTTATGAAAAAGAAAAACCACGACTACAACGAAGCGTGGCGCGGAATGAGAACTTCGTCGTACACCGACCTCATCCTCACAAAAATCTGCCGCACCAAGCAGATTGAGGACCTCGACGGCGCTACACAGGTGTCCGAGGGTGTCGATGCCAACTATATGGACATGATAAACTACGCGGTATTCGGGCTTATAAAGAATGGCTTCGGAGAGTAAGATAAAGAGCAGGAGTGTGCTGTTGCTGACCAATCTTTGCCGATTGCTGTTGGCGGCTGTCTTTGTTGTCTCGGGCTTTGTGAAGGCTGTCGACCCCAAGGGGCTTCTGTATAAATTGCAGGAATATGCTACGGTCTTTCTTCCCGATGCTAACATCGACGAGACATTGCTCCTTGTGGCGGCTCTTGCGCTTTCGGCGGCAGAGTTTGTGCTGGGAGTGCTGCTGTTCATGGGCACGTGCCGACGCTTTTCGGCGATAGCCGCGCTTGCCATCATGCTGCTGTTCACTCCGTGGACGCTGGTGCTCGCCATCTGGAACCCCGTACACGACTGCGGCTGTTTCGGCGATGCCTTTCAGATGTCCAACTGGGCTACATTCTTCAAGAATGCACTACTGCTGATGATGGCGGCCTTCCTGTGGGTGAAGCGCAGCCGCATTGTGCGTTTCATCAGCACCCGCGGCAGTTGGATGGTGACACTCTTTGCCATTGTGTATGTGGGAACGGTGCAGTATAATGGCCTTGTGCATCTGCCGGTGATGGATTTCCGCCCCTTTGCGGTGGGCAGCGACCTCAACGAGGGAGTGCACGATGTTCCTGCCGAGTACAAGCTTATTTTCCGCTACGAGAAGGATGGAAAGGTTGTCGAGCTCGACAGCGAGGGCGCTCCCGACAGCACATGGAACTATCTGGGTACGCGAAGCGACATTATCAGCGAGGGCGTTCCTGCCAAGATAGAGAATTTCTTCTTCATGGGCATGGAGCGTGGCGACGACATCAGCGAGCGTCTGCTGGGCGACAGCACCTATACGTGTCTGCTGGTGATTGCCGACGTTACTGCTGCCGACGAGAGTCGCGCCGACAAGATGAACGATATTTACGACTATTGCGTCGATAATAATATACAATTCTACGCGCTCACCTCTTCGCTCGACGAGGATGTGGAGCTGTGGAGAAAGCACACGGGTGCCGAGTATCCTTTCTATGCGGCCGACAATCTGCTGCTGAAGACAATGGTGCGCTCCAACCCCGGGCTCCTCGTTGTCAAGAGTGGCAAGGTGGTTGCAAAGTGGAACGTAAAGGATGTCCCCGAGCTCTACTCGGACAACAGCGAAGAGGATGTCATCGACGAGTACGCCGATTTTTATCAGCTACTCAAGAAGGTGTCGGGCGACACTAACATCAACAGCCTGTTCCATTGGATGTTTATGTTCTTCACTCCGCTGCTGTTTATATTCCTTGTCGACGTCACCTTGTGTCGCATAAGAAAAGAGAAAAAAGAGCCCGTGCCCGAGGCACAAAATGAAACTGAAAAATAGATTTTTTTAATTAATACAAACTACTAAAATTTTAAAGAAATGAGAAAAAACATTGTTGCAGGAAACTGGAAAATGAACAAGAACCTCCAAGAGGGTATTGCTCTTGCAAAAGATCTTAATGCAGCTCTCACAGCTGACAAGCCCAACTGTGATGTTGTAATCTGTACACCTTTCATCCACCTTGCTTCTGTTGTTCCCGCTGTTGACGCTGCTATCATCGGCGTTGGTGCAGAGAACTGCGCAGACAAAGTATCAGGTGCTTACACAGGTGAGGTTTCAGCCGAAATGGTTGCTTCAACAGGTGCTAAATATGTAATCCTCGGTCACTCTGAGCGTCGTGCTTACTACCACGAGACAGCAGAGATTCTCAAAGAGAAAGTACAGCTTGCTCTTGCTAACGGCCTTACACCTATCTTCTGTATCGGTGAGGTTCTCGAGGAGCGTAACCAGGGTATCCAGAACCAGGTTGTTTACGAGCAGATTGCAGGTTCACTTTTCGACCTTTCTGCAGAGGATTTCTCTAAGATTGTTCTCGCTTACGAGCCCGTTTGGGCAATCGGTACAGGCTTGACAGCTACTCCCGAGCAGGCCGAGGAGATCCACGCTTACATCCGTTCGGTTATCGCCGAGAAGTGGGGCGCCGAGGTTGCTGACAACACATCTATCCTCTATGGCGGTAGCTGCAAACCCTCTAACGCAAAAGAGCTCTTCGCTAACCCCAACGTAGACGGTGGTCTCATCGGTGGTGCTGCTCTCAAGGTTGAGGACTTCAAAGGTATCATCGACGCATTCAAGTAATCTGATGAAGAGAGCGATATTATCGATATCAGCAATATTATTCTGTGCCTTCACTCTGTCGGCACAGAATAATATTGTCAATGAATTGCAGCGCGATGTTCAGGGTAAGGGCAAGGTGAAAATAACACAGCCTGCCGCACTCACCAACCTCATGGGCTCCATTGCCGTGAAGGGCGAGAAACGTCAGGTCGAGGGCTATCGTGTGCTTGTCTATTCGGGTAACAATTCCCGTGCGGCACGTGACGAGGCCAACAAGATGGCGCAGTTCATGCGCGAGAATTTCCCCGGTGCCGAGGTTTACGTCGAGTTCGACCCTCCTGTAAGGTCTTGCCAGTATGGCGACTATCGTACGCGCGAAGAGGCCGAGGCGGTGATGTTCAAGCTGAAGGCTACAAAGAAATTCAAGGAGATTTCCGTTAAAAAAGGCATAATCAATTTGCCCTATTAATTTTATAATCGAGGAATTTATGTCCGAAAGAGAAAGTAACAGCGAGATTTTTGAAGGTCTTATGGCCAACTGCCGCAGCACGTTGCAGCTGCTGGGCGAGGATGCCGACCGCGAGGGATTGCTCAAGACTCCCGAGAGGGTGGCAAAGGCGATGTTGGCTGTAACTTCGGGCTATGGCGAGGATCCGCAGGCTATTTTGCGCGGCGCCATGTTCAAGGAAGATTACAGTCAGATGGTTGTCGTGAAGGATATTGATTTTTACTCCCTTTGCGAGCACCACATTCTTCCCTTCTTCGGAAAGGTGCATGTGGCCTACATTCCCAACGGCTATATTACCGGTCTCAGCAAGATTGCCCGTGTGGTCGATGTCTACGCCAAGCGCCTTCAGGTGCAGGAGCGTCTCACCTTGCAGATTAAGAATTGTATTCAGGAGACGCTCAATCCTTTGGGTGTGATGGTGGTTGTCGAGGCGCAGCACCTGTGTATGCAGATGCGCGGCATCAAAAAGCAGAATTCCGTTACTACCACTTCCGACTTTTGCGGTGCCTTCAATCAGGCAAAGACAAGGGAGGAGTTTATGAATCTTATCAGAAACAATAGATAGCCTGTTGTTTCGAGGAGTAGTTGTGGGCCTCTCTCTCATTGTCGAGAGGGCTCGTGCGCGTGCGGCCGAGTGCCGCATTTTTTTTTGTTTTTATACGTTCAGGGCGCACTCGCCGAATCCGTAGTCGCGCAGCTGGTTGTTCAGTGCCTGCTGGGTCTCTTTCAAGAACTTATAGTTCTGCATAATCTCCTGTGCAAGCTCGGCGCTCTGCATGGTTGCGGGCTCTTTCAGCTTTTTCATCGTCTCCTTCAGCATTTCGTCCACAAGGCTCAGCTTGTAGCTGATTGCGAGGCGTGTGGCGTGCTCGAATAGTATGGCTGTCTCGTTGCGCTCCTCTTCGTCGGCCTTCTCCTGGAAGAATTTGCTCAGCATGTAACGGTCGTTGCACAGCTCTGCCGTTAGACGCGAGATTTCTGCGTCGGGGTGGGCGAGGAAGTGCTTCTCGGCAATAAAGTCAGGCTTTTCGGCCTCTTTTGCTGCCTCTTCGAATATCTTTTTGTACAGCGGATGGCTGAATTCTATTCCGTCGCCGGCGATGGAGTAGTTCATGTTCGAAATTACGCTCTCGGTGAACGATGGGGTGCCGCTTGCGGGGTCCTCGGGCACGAGTAGCGGCTTTTCTCCGTTGCGTAATATAAATTGTATTATCGCGCGTTCCTTATTATATATAGTATTGTTCTCGCCGATGAATGCGGCTGCTATATTTTCCTGTGCGGGTGTTTCGTCTGTCTCCTCTCCGTTAGCTTGCTTGCCATACTGCTCCTGTGCGCTCTGGCGGCGCAGTTTCGCAATCTCCGAAACAAGCACCTGCTCTTTCGCCTGCAATATTTCGCTGCACTTTTTTGTGTATTCGCTGCGCAGAATGTCGTTGGGGATTACCGAAATACTTTTTACGACGTCGGCTATGAGGCCCGAGCGACGTATGGGGTCGTTGCCCGCCTCGTCCAGCAGCAGGTTGGTCTTGAAGGTGATGAAGTCCACCTGGTTGTCCTTTAGGAACTGCTCCACCTCTTCGGTCGAGTGCTTCTGTGCGTAGCTGTCGGGGTCCTCGCCGTCGGGCAGCAGTGCCACCTTTATGTTCAGTCCCTCGCGCAGCAGCATGTCTATTCCGCGCAACGAGGCTTTTATTCCTGCCTTGTCGCCGTCGTAGAGCAGCAGCATGTTATTTGTGAAGCGGTGCACCAGACGTATCTGCTCTATGGTGAGCGATGTTCCCGACGATGCAACCACGTTTTTTATTCCCGCCTGGTGCAGCGAGATTACGTCAAGGTAGCCCTCGACCATTATACAGAAATCCTTTTGGATGATTGCCTGCTTGGCGAAATATATTCCGTAGAGGTGGTCGCTCTTGTGGTAAATTTCCGACTCGGGTGAGTTTATGTACTTTCCCACTTTGGGGTTATTCTGCATCACTCGGCCGCCAAAGGCTACCACTTTTCCCGACACTGTGTGTACGGGGAACATTACTCGGCCCCAGAAACGATCAAGCTGGCGGCCATCTTCGGTGGTGAAGCATAGTCCGGTCTTGTCCACGAGTTTGGGATTGAATCCGTCGGCAACCGCTTTTTTTGCGTATGCGTCGCGGCGCTCGGGCGAATATCCGAGCCCGAACTTCACTATCGTCTCCTCGTTTATGCCTCGATGGCGAAAATAGCTCAGTGCGATGTTAATACCCTCGTCGCTCTTGTGCAGGTTGTCCACAAAATATTTGTGCGCATGCTGGTTGATGACGAAAAGACTCTCGCGCAGGCTCTCGCGCTCCTTCTCCTCGTTGGTGAGTTCGCGCTCCTTTACCTCTATATTATATTTACGCGCGAGCCACTTCAATGCCTCGTAGTAGCTCAGCTGCTCGTGCTCCATTATAAAATGTACGGGGTTGCCGCCTTTGCCACATCCGAAACATTTCCAAATGTTCTTTGCGGGCGAAACGATGAACGACGGGGTTTTTTCGTCGTGGAAGGGGCACAAGCCTAAAAGATTGATGCCGCGTTTGCGCAAGGCAACAAAGTCCGATACCACCTCTTCTACTTTGGCGGCGTCAATAATTCTTTCAATGGTGCTGCGGTCAATCATCTTTTTGTTGTCGTTTAGTGCAAGGTAGCGGCTGAAAAATCTCTTTATTTTACATCGCACACCTGCTGTTTTTGTGTCGTTTCTGATGCAAATTTAAAAAATTTTGCTCGATTTTGGAATTTTCTTCGTGTTTTTATCTGTTTGAGAGAGAAATTTTTTGTCGATTTTTTCTTTGTTTGCCCCCGTTTTTCGCCTATATGTAAAAATGTTTCCAAAATGTTGAAAATTTTTTCTTGCGTCAAATATTTGAAATTCAGCAAGATGGCGAAAAGTTGCAAAATTTCTTCGAAAAAAACTCTCGAAAAAGTTTTGTAGTTTAAAAATTTGCTGTACCTTTGCACTCGCTTTCGACAAGGAACGCAGTTCCCTTGAAAGCGATACGATCCTTGAAAACATTCCATACAGACATAGCAGTACAGCGGTCTTCTAAATTACACTTCTCTGATGAGAGGCAGTAAGATTAAGAGACGCTATATAAATTGTACAGGAACGAAAAACGAACCGTCAATATTTTAGATTAAGTATCAGCCAAAATACGATAAAATCCGGTCAGTATCAGACAACAATTCACTACC
>JAFYPH010000065.1 GCA_017547585.1 Bacteroidaceae bacterium
ACCATATCTACTGTGAATGTAATTGATGGAATATCCATCTTCAAGCATATGCATATATTTTAGCAATGCTGAATGATCGTGTTTCTTACGCATAAAATAAACCCCAAAAGTTTTTTGTCTAACTTTTGGGGTTCACTTCAAATGGCCGCCATTTTTCACTAGTAACAATTTGCGCTCTACGCGCCTTGAATTTATCGAATAACTACCTTTGATGTAGTAACCTTGCCGTCACATGTCTCGAAACGTACAGCATAAACGCCGGGAGTGAAGTTGAGCGAGTGTACGCTTATCATGTCACCCTCGATAATGTCGCTGTAAGTGTGAGAAACAACCAAGCTACCCGATGCCGAGTAAACATCAACCTTGGCACTCTCCATTGTAGCAGGAGCATCAACGTAGATTGTGTTTCCTACAGAGTAGATTTTTGCCTTGTCTGCCTCGGTCTTCACATTGTTGTCGATAGATGTAATCTGAGGATAGAGGGCTGCACCAAACTCATTGATACGAGTGTGGACAACGCCTGTCTGTGTGCCTCTGATTGTCAGACGCAAGTAACGTGCAGTTGCAGTAGAGTCGAACTGAAGTACGTAGCTTGCAGTGGGAGGACAAGAGGTATTCTCGTACACATCGTACCATGTCTCGTTGTCGAGGCTACCCTCGATGATAATATCTTTCTGGTATCGTGAAGTACCGTCGCTGAGAACAAAGTAGAAAGAGTTTATATCGATAGCCTCTTTACAGTCAATCACAAAGCTGTGGGGCAATGTTGCTGTACGGCTCTGCCACTGTGAGTGCCAGTAGGTATCGTTGTCGCCGTCGATAATAAGTTTCGCAAGACCATTGTGTACGCCATTCTTGTTCTCACCTGTGGGCTCCTCGGTAGAGAAGCTCAAGAGTTCCCATTTTGTATTGTCATACTTGTATTTCTCGAGGTCGGCCATTACGTTGAGGCGTGCAATCTCGCTTGCAATTGCAAGTTCCTCGCGTGCCAACAGCGACTTTGTATCGATAGTATCGACGGGAGTGTTGTTCGAGCGCAAGGGAACCTCGCATTTACCTATATGCATATTATTGTGGAAACCTCCTGAAACCATCACCCAGGCATATTTGTCATTGGGGTCAACATCCTGCCAGATATCATTACGTTTACCCATTGCCGAGCCACCGTTGTTGTGACCAAAGTCGGCCTTGTTCATGTGGTACCATTTTTTAGTACCGGTTCTGTGTTTCGCATAACCATTTCTGAAGTAGCCGTAACGTCTCTCCTCGCCATTGTAATTCACGAAGCACTCAACAAAAGAGTACCATGAATCGATGAACGATTTTCTGTTTGCCACGCGAAGAGTAGAAATATACTGCCAGCCCTTCTCGTCCTGCGCGTTCCACCAAGCAGAGACAAGCATATTGCGCTGCTGTTTGGTAACTACCTTGCCATTCTCCTCGACCTCGTATGTTGCAAGCTCGTTGCGGCAGTGTGAAATGAACTGCACATATTTTCCGAACTCCCAGAATGCACCACCGTTACGGAACGACTGCACGCCTGTACCCTCGGCACCGAAGCGCTGGGCAATTACGCCCTCACCTGTATCGACTGCTGTCGAACGCAAGTGGTCGGGAAGGTTGGGGTTGACGTCAGTGTCACCATCGTCCCACTGCGAGAAGAGCACTGTGCGGTGAGCACCACCCTCGCCCACCTGAATACCCATGTATCCGGCAAGCACTCCAAGAGACATAATGTATGTAGCATTAACCACGCTGTCGCCACCGGGAATCATCACCTCCTCGTAAGCCCAGTCGAAAGCGTCGCCCGAGGGAAACTGGGGGTGAGTACTTCTCCAGCTCATAATGTGGAGCGAGGGAGACATAAGAATTGTGGGAGAGAAGGGTTTTTTATCCTGCTCTACATCCAACAACCATTTGTTGATACTTGTGATATTTGAATGTCCGTAGATACACTCGAGGTCGTATTTATTGTAACCGGGCTTTCCGAAGTTACATGTAATAACGGGAATCACCAGCTCCTCGCCTGTACCCGCGAAGTTGATGATTTTCTCGGCAATGAGCGAGTCGGGGGTATCAGTGTCGAATACTCTCATGCGGAAACGGCCCGTAGTATTCTTTTTAATAGTCACATTCATTTTGAGATTTGTGACACCTGCGGGAGTGTTAAAATAATAGACTGCGTGAGCATTTTTATCCGACCAGTTGGTAAGTTTTTTTGTCACACGCAAAGTATCGCCATTACCAACCACATCACTTTTTTCCTGGGGAATAGAAATACCATCGTCACCTTTTCCATTAACCTCAACATAGCCCTGACCTGCTGTTATTTCATGATTCTTTCTTGAATAATTCACCGCAGGATGAACAATCTTCACAGTGTCGGCGTATATAGCCTTACCCTCGGCATTTGTCCATCTTACACGATAGTAGTTCTCGCCGAAAGCGCGGAATTTCAACGATTTTTCTGTTCCTTCGGGAAGATTGTAATAGGACTTTCCGTCAGTAGAAACCGACCAAGCATACTTTGTTCCCTCGTTAGTCGAGGTAAGCGTTACAGAATCGCCGATGGCAACTGTAAGCTCTTTCTGAGCGTGAACTGCACTGAACGTAAACGCCATTGCAGCCGCAAACAAAAGTTTCAGACAATTTTTCATCATTTATATTTCTTAAAAGTTATTGTTTACTATTTATAGTAATGCTACCAAAATGCAAAAATACTATATTATTTTAAGAAACGTCTTAAAAAACGATAAAAAAACATCTTGACAACATTTTTCCGTCACATTCGCGCAAATGCACCTACCGAAAAGGCGCCACAAGGCAAAATTGCAGACGCAAACATCAATATCCATCGGAGTGCCGCACAAAAAACAGAGTGAGAAATATTCAAAAAAAAGCCGGAATATTTATCGATAATAAAAACATTATGATTATCTTTGCGTGATACTATGACCGAACATTAAATTCATACAAAATAAAAACAGAAATCAACCATGACAAAATCTGGTAAAGGAAAGAAATACTTTTTACTATCTTTGGGAGGAATCATTTTAGGATTCTCATTGCTGATTATCTTTAACTGGTTGTGGGACAAAAGCTCAACAAGCGAGTCGTGTATGTCGTGCCACTACCACACAGAGTCGGACATGATGTGGAAACAGTCTATGCACCACAATAGCAACAGCGGAGTAAAGACCGACTGCGCAGCCTGCCACCTTCCCCCGAAGGGCACATTGGAGTACACAAAGGCCAAAATCACTACAGGAATGCAGGACATCTGGTCGTACCTCACAAAAGACAAAGAAGAGATTGATTGGGAGAGCAAAGGCGAGCTTGAGCACGCAAGCAAGATTGTCTACAATGAGTCGTGCAAAGCCTGCCACGTAAACATCTACCCCGAGGGCATCACCGACGACGGAATCACCGCCCACCTTTACTACGACGAGAACGAGGAGAAGCTCAACATGCAGTGCATCAGCTGCCACCTTGACGCGGGACACTACAACCCCAACTACCAGCATGCAGCGATGACATCGGCACCCAGCCTCGACGGAGCCATCAACGAGGCAGCGGCGACAGTAACATCATTCGAGAATTTCACAGAGACCGTTCCCGGAACAACAGCAACAATCAACATGATTGCCGTTCCCGGCGGCTCATTCACAATGGGATCATCCGAGTCGGAGCCCTTCCACAAGAGCAACGAGGCGCCCCAGCGTCAGGTAGAGGTTTCACCCTTCTTCATGAGCGAGGTCGAAATCACATGGAACCAATATTGGGCATTCTACGCCGAGACAATGTCAGAGGGCCGCACCCCGCCCACAGTAATCTACGAGAACAACTCACGCGAAGACCTCGACGCAGTCAGCGGCCCGACACCCCCGTTCGGTTCTCCCGACCAGGGTTGGGGAATGGGCGAGCGTCCCGCAATCACCATGACACACTACGCAGCCGAGACATTCTGCCAGTGGCTCACACTGAAGACAGGCAAAAAATATCGTCTGCCGACAGAGGCCGAGTGGGAGTACGCAGCACGCGGAGGAACATCTACCCCATACTTCTTCGAGGGTAGCCCCAAAGACTACACAAACGGAGGCTTCTGGAACGAAATGTTCGGAGCCGACACCACATGCATAAACAGCTATGTAATCTACGCAAACAACAGTAAAAACCGTTCACAGGAGCCCGGCAAAGTATTGGCCAACCCCTTCGGCCTCAAGAACATGCTCGGTAACGTAATGGAGTACTGCTCTGACTGGTACGCCGAGGATGCCTACCAAAGCCTCGCCGACGGAGCGAAAGACCCCAAAGGCCCCGAGAGTGGAACAGAATATGTAGTGCGCGGAGGTACATATGCAAGCGACGCAGCCGACCTTCGTTGCGCAGCACGCGACTACACACGTCACGACGACTGGTTGCGCACCGACCCGCAGAATCCCAAGAGTATCTGGTGGTATTCTGATATTCGTGGCATCGGCTTCCGCGTAGTATGCGAAGTTCCCGAAGGAATTTAATGATTAACAATTTTATATATATACAACTATGAGTGAAGAGAAAATGGACAGAAGAGGTTTTTTGAAAACATCTTCAATACTTGGCGTAGGCAGCGTTGTTGGCGCATCGGCACTTCTCGCTGCATGTAACAAAGAGGAGAAAATGGTTCCTCTGAAACAGCCCGGAGAATATTATATACCCGAGCTTCCCGACAAAGCTATCGACGGCAGAGAGCTCAAAATAGGCCTCGTTGGTTGCGGTGGTCGCGGTAACGGCGCCATCCAGGATACATTGGCAGCAGCCAACAACATCAAGGTAGTGGCTTTGGGTGACGTATTCCCCGAGAGAGTAGAAAACGTTCGCAACAATTTGAAGAACAAATACAATCAGGAGGTTCCCGCCGAGAACTGCTTCGTAGGCTTCGACGCATACAAGAAGGTTATCGACTCGGGCATTGACATGGTTATTCTCACCACTCCTCCCAACTTCCGCCCCGAACATTTCCAGTACGCTACACAGAAGGGCAAACACACATTCATGGAGAAGCCCATCGCAGTAGACCCCAAAGGCTACCGCACAGTAATGGCTGCTGCCAAGCAGGCAAAGGCAAAGAACTTGAGCGTAATCACAGGTATTCAGCGCCGCCACGAGCGTTGCTACGTAGAGGCATACAAATTGATTCAGGAGGGTATCATCGGCGAGATTACCGGCGGTACCGTATATTGGAATCAGAGCATGCTGTGGTACAAAAACCGCGAGCAGGGCTGGAGCGACATGGAGTGGATGATTCGCGACTGGGTAAACTGGAAGTGGCTCTCGGGCGACCACATTGTAGAGCAGCACGTACACAACATCGACGTATTCTTGTGGATGTCAGGTCTTAAGATTGCCAAGGCTACAGGATTCGGCAGCCGTCACCGCCGCGTCACAGGCGACCAGTACGACAACTTCAGCATCGACTTCGAAATGGAGAATGGCGTACACCTGCACAGTATGTGTCGTCAGATTAACGGTTGCAGCAGCAACGTAAGCGAGTTTATCCAGGGAACAAAAGGCTCATGGAACAGCGCAACAAGAGAGATTAAAGACCTCAAGGGCAATGTATTATGGAAGTACGACGACGAGAAGGCAAAAGCCGAATTCCAGCAGCACAACCCCTACATCCTTGAGCACGTAGACTGGGTGAACCACATCCGCAAGGGCACAGGTTACGAAGAGGCATCAGATTGCGCAACATCTTGTTTGGCAGCAATCATGGGCCGCGAGTCTGCATACAAAGGAAAGACCATCACCTGGGACGAGATCAGCAAGTCCGACCTCAACTATATGCCCGAGAATCTGGAGATGGGCCCCGTAGACATGACTGCACCCAATTATCAGATTGAGACTCCCGGTAAGTAATCTAAAAACACACACTATACTATGAATAGAAGAAAATTTTTGACAAGCTCAATATGTGGCGCAGCTTCAGTAGCTGTAGCAACATCGGGTGCATCACTTTTCACCTCTTGTGCTGAGGCCAAGAAACCCGCCCCCGAACTCCGTCTCTCTTTCCAGGAGGGTATCGCTCCCGGTAGCAACCTCAACGAGAAGTTGGACTACATGGAGAAGATGGGCATCGTAGGTTTCGAGCCCGGCGGTCACAACCTCGCAAACAGAGTAGACGAAATTAAAAATGCTCTTTCGGGCAGAAACATCAAAGTTTCGGCTATCTGCGCAGGCTTCAAGGGATTCATCCTCGCCGAGGACCCCGAAGTAAAAGCACAGTTCGACACTACCATGCGCGACATTATCGCAGCTGCAGGCGAGATTGGCTCTACAGGTGTCATCATGGTTCCCGCCTTCAACTGGCAGAGCCCCTGCAAGCCCCACACACTCGAGACACGCGAGTACCTGTGCGAGCAGATGCACGAGCTTGGAGAGTATGCGTTGAAACACAATACAACCGTAATTCTCGAGCCTTTGAACCGCAGAGAGGCACACTACCTGAGACTCGTTTCGGACGCAGCAGCCATCTGCCGCGACTCTAAGAGTGCAGGTGTAAAATGTATGGGAGACTTCTGGCACATGCAGGAGGACACTTCGGACTACGCAGCATTCCTCTCGGCCGGAAAAGAGTATTTGCAGCACGTACACATTGCCAGCCGCGGCCGCCGCATAATGCCCGGCGAGGATGGCGAGCTTGACAACTATGTAGAGGGCTTGCGTGCACTCAAAGAGATGGACTACCCCTACTACATCAGTTTCGAGTGCGGTACAAAGGGCGAAAGAGAGCAGACTGTGAAAGCTGCTGTCGAGCTTATTCGCGCACAATGGGAGCTTGCATAAACATATGATGCTCTCGCAACATTATAAAAAAGCTGTTACACGCTGTGCCTGCATGTTATTTGCGGGCACAGCGTTGCAGTTATTTATGGGAGCGGTGAACGCATCGCTGCTCGCCTACCCTTTGGGCATAGTATTGGCAGCAAACTACCTTTACCTGCTCATTCTTATATCCTTCAACAAAGAAAAGTGGAAGTGGACCACGCATTTCACGGGCCGCGCCACATACATCACTTCGCTGACAGCTATGCTCGTCCTCACAATCATCTTCGGCCTCGTGCGTCAGGATGGCGCGGAGGGAGCAATGGGTGCGCTGGGCTTTTCACAAATGAAAAACTCGTGGACGTTCAACATCTTTCTTCTGCACTTCACAAGCGTCATAGGAGTGAAGGCCATCGACGACCTGCGCAACATTAGAAAGCAAAAGTTGCACACGGCTGTCATGCACACAGCCTTTTTCATCATACTCCTTGCGGGCATCTTCGGCAGCGGAGACAAGCAGAGAGTCACCCTGACAACCATACAGGGCGAGCCCACAAACACCGGAGTCGCCGAAGATGGCAAAAAGACGGAATTACCTTTTATAATAAGGTTAAAGGATTTTTCCCTTGAGGAGTACCCCCCACACATTCACATTTACGCAGACGACAATCTCTCGAAAGAGCACATTATAATAAAAGAGAAAGGAGACAGCGCCACTCTGGGCAAATGGCACATAGAGTGCAAAGAGTACCTGGAAATGGCCGGCTGCAAGCCCGGCGACAGCCTCTACAGGCCCATGAATCACGTGGGCGCGACGACAGCCATACAGGTCAGAGCCACCGCCGGAAACGACACTGTCGAAGGATGGATAAGCTGCGGCAGCCACATTTTTCCCGGCAGCGCCCTTCCGCTACCCGACGGGCAGATGTTGGCAATGCCCCGCCGCGAGGTAAAAAAATACCTCTCGCAAGTGGAAGTCTCAACAGGCGACGAAATAAAGAATTTCGATATTGCCGTGAACAGTCCCGCAACCATTGGAGCGTGGAAAATCTATCAGTCGGGCTACGACAATGCCCGCGGCCGATGGAGCACCACAAGCACTTTTGAATGTGTAAAGGACAGCTGGCAGCCGGCCACACACACGGCAATGTGGCTGATACTCGCCGCCGGAGTTTTTGCCCTATTCGCCAACCGCACAAAGAAAAAAAGAAAATGACAATGAGCTGGGACATATTCTACATATACGCAACCGCAGCAGCCGCATGCTGGGTGAGCGGAACAATCTTCGCCTTCCGCAACCAGAGAAAGGGAGCGATAGCAACCTCACTCATCGGCTCGATAATCTTCCTCATCTTCATCGCAGGAATGTGGGTAAGCATGCAGCGTCCCCCGCTGCGAACAATGGGCGAGACAAGATTGTGGTACTCGTTCTTCCTGTCGCTCATCGGCCTTTTCCTATATATAAAATATAGGTACAGCTGGATGATGGCATTCGGCACACTGATGTCCGTAGTCTTCACCTGCATCAACCTGCTGAAGCCCGAGATTCACTCGACCACCCTGATGCCCGCGCTGCAGAGCCCGTGGTTCGTGCCCCACGTAATTGTGTACATGTTCTCCTACGCAATGATGGGAGCAGCCACCCTGTTCGCCGGCTATCTGTGGCTCAGAAAATCGCCCACAGAAGCATCCGACGAGGAGTTCGGCATCTGCGATAACCTTGTACGCATAGGCTGGGCGTTCCTCAGCCTGGGAATGACAATGGGCGCCTTGTGGGCCAAAGAGGCGTGGGGCGACTATTGGACGTGGGACCCCAAGGAGACGTGGGCACTCGCAACGTGGCTCTCTTACCTGCTCTATCTGCATTTGCGCCCCGCAAACAAGAATCAGAATCTGCTATTCTCGCTGCTCATATTCTCGTTCATCCTGCTGCAAATGTGCTGGTGGGGAATAAATTTCCTGCCCTCGGCCCAGGGTACAAGCATCCACACATACTAAAAGCAGCAAAAAGTTAATAGCAAACGTAGAAAGAGAACAAAAAAAATCTCAATTACCATCTTATTTTTTTTGTACTTTGAAAAATAAGCACTAATTTAGCAAGCAATAAAATTGTGCAAAGTCCGCGCGACTATTGATTAATTGAATGGTCTCTTATTTCTTTGCAGGGTAAAAAATTGAAAAACAACAATATATATATACACAAATATGAACAATTTATTATTTCTCGGTAATATCGGCGGTACAGAAATCATCATCATCGCCATCATCATTCTTTTGCTTTTCGGTGGTAAGAAAATTCCCGAACTCATGCAGGGATTGGGTAAAGGCGTAAAAAGCTTCAAGAAAGGCATGAAAGACATCGAAGACGATATCGAGAACTGCGACAAAGACGACAAGAAATAAGAGAGAGACAATTAATTAACTATTTTATAAACCCTAAAAAAACTTACTATGTCAAACGGAATGTCAAGAAGGAAATTCCTTCAGAATGGTACAGCGGCAGCCATCGGTCTTGCAGTAGTACCTAACACCGTATTAGGTAAAGGTTTTGGCCATAAGGCCCCCAGTGATAAATTGAATATTTTGGGTGTTGGTGTCGGTGGACGCGGTGCAGGTGTACTTCGCGGAATGGAGACAGAGAATATCATCGGTCTTTGCGATATCGACTGGAAGTATGCTAAAGGCGTATTCGATCGCTACCCCAATGCAAAAAGATACAAGGACTATCGCAAGATGTACGATGAGATGTTCAAGGATGCTGATGCCGTAATGTGTGCAACAGCCGACCATACTCACGCTATCATCGCTGCCGAGGCTATCGTAGCCGGCAAGCACGTATATTGCGAGAAGCCTCTTACACACTCGGTTTACGAGTCACGTCTTTTGACAAACCTCGCTAAGAAATACAAAGTAGCTACACAGATGGGTAACCAGGGTGCATCTGACGAAGGTGTACGCAAAGTTTGTGAGTGGATTTGGAACGGCGAGATTGGTGAAATTACACGCGTAGATACATTCACCGACCGTCCCATTTGGCCCCAGGGTCTCGAGCGTCCCGAGAAGAGAGAGAAAGTTCCCTCAACAATGGATTGGGATTTGTTCCTCGGCCCGGCTAAAGAGCGTCCTTTCAACTCAATCTACACACCTTGGAACTGGCGTGGATGGTGGGACTTCGGTACAGGCGCACTCGGTGACATGGCTTGCCACATCTTGCACCCCGTATTCAAAGGCTTGAACCTTAAGTATCCTTCAAAGGTTGAGGGTAGCTCAACAATGCTCCTCAGCGAGTCGGCTCCCAACGCACAGTTTGTACACTATACATTCCCCCAGCGCGACAACATGCCTAAGGTTGGAATGCCCGAGGTTGATGTATACTGGTACGATGGTGGTCTTCTCCCCGAGCGTCCCGCAGGTCTTGCTCCCGGTAAAAACCTCAACGATGCAGGTGGTGCAGCAATCTTCTACGGTACAAAAGATACACTTATCTGCGGTTGCTACGGCCGTAATCCTTACTTGGTATCAGGTCGCGTGCCTAACGCTCCTAAAGTATGCCGCGAGGTTAAGGGCAACTACGCTCACCAGCAGGATTGGATTCGTGCATGTAAAGAGAGCCCCGAGAACCGTGTACTCACTGAGTCAGATTTCTCAGTAGCAGGTCCTTTCAACGAAATGGTTGTAATGGGTGTACTCGCAGTACGTTTGCAGTCACTCAACCGCGTACTCGAGTGGGACGGCGAGAACATGCGCTTCACAAACATCCCCGAGGATGCAACAATCCGTTCAATCGTGAAAGACGGTTTCACCATCAAAGATGGTCACCCCACATTCAACAAGACATGGACAGAGCCCGTCAATGCAAACGAATTTGCACAGGAGCTCATCAAGCACACCTACCGCGATGGTTGGAAGTTGCCTGACATGCCCAAGTTCTAATAAACAATCAAAAAAACACACTCTTCCGTCATTTTTATGGCGGAAGAGTTTAACAATTTAATAAACAGACAAAAAATGAAGAAAATATTCAAAACAATGGCATGTGCAATGGCATGCGCAGTTATCGCATCTTGCGGCGGTGGTGCACAGAAAGCAGCATCAACAGAGGAGGCTAACCCCAACACAATCGTTCTTTTCGACGGTACAAGCCTTGACGGTTGGAGAGGTTACAACAAAGACCACGTTCCTTCACGTTGGACAATCGAAGACGGTTGCTTGAAATTCTCAGGTTCAGGTGGCGGCGAGGCTCAGACAGGTGAGGGTGGCGACATCATCTTCGCAGCACAGAAGTTCAAAAACTTCGAGCTCGAGCTCGAGTGGAAGATCTCTAAGGGTGGTAACTCTGGTATCTTCTATCTTGCACAGGAACTCCCCGGCAAGCCCATCTACATTTCAGCTCCTGAGTGTCAGGTACTCGACAACGAGAACCACCCCGACGCAAAATTGGGTAAGGATGGCAACCGTCAGTCTTCTTCACTCTATGACATGATTCCCGCTAAGCCCCAGAACTCTAAGCCCGCAGGCGAGTGGAACAAGGTTAAGATCATGGTTTACAAAGGCACAGTTGTTCACTACCAGAATGACGAGGCTGTTGTAGAGTACCACTTGTGGACACCCCAGTGGACAGAGATGTTGCAGGCATCTAAGTTCTCTGAGGAGAGATGGCCCGATGCATTCGCACTCCTCAACAACTGCGGTGGCGATGCACGCGAGGGTTACATCGGTTTCCAGGATCATGGCGACGATGTATGGTTCCGCAACATCAAGGTTACTGTACTTGAATAATATCATTTAGTAAATATTTTATGAGGTTGTGTCAATCTTTCTTTGGCACAACCTCATAAAGTTATTATAAACATCATACAACAGAAACAATATGAAAATTAACATATTAGCAGGATTGATGCTTATTGGTGCAATTTTCGCATCGTGCAGCACCCCCTCGAAGACAGTATGCAACAAAAAGGACATTGCAGTACAGCTCTACTCTATCCGCGACACCATTGCAAGATCGGGTAACAATATGGAGTCTATCTTCAAGAGCCTTTCAGAGATGGGCTACAATGGCTTCGAGGCAGCAAGCTACGGTGGTGGCAAATTCTACGGAAAGACTCCTGCCGAGTTTAAGGCAGCAGCCGAGAAGTATGGCATCAAGGTACTCTCGTCACACACAAACAGAAACCTGAACGCTGCCGAGCTTGCATCGGGCGACTTTACCGAGGCACTCAAATGGTGGGAGCAGGCTATCGCCGACCACAAGGCTGCAGGCATGAAATATATTGTCAACCCCTCTGTAGGCCGTCCCGGCAGCCTCAAGGACCTGAAGACTATCTGCAATTTCTTCAACGAGATTGGCAAGATGTGTAACGCTGCAGGCTTGAAATATGGCTACCACAACCACGCATACGAAATGGAGAAGGTAGAGGACCGTGTGATGCTCGAGTATATGATCGAGAACACCGACCCCGAGAATGTATTCTTCGAGCTCGACGTTTACTGGTCGGTTATCGGCAGAAAATCTCCCGTTGAACTTTTCAACAAATACCCCGGACGCTTCACACTGCTCCACATCAAAGACCACCGCGAAGTTGGTCAGAGTGGAATGGTAGGCTTCGACGCAATCTTTGCAAACATTGAGAAAGCCGGCGTTAAAGACATCATCGTAGAGATTGAAGGTTGCAAGGGAACTACCATGGATGGTGCAAAAGCAAGCATCGATTATCTGCTTAACGCAGCATTTGTACCCGCATCGTATGGTAAATAAATAATTTTGTCTATCTTTGCACAAGGAAAAATATTTTTAAGGAGATACGCTTTTTTGCGTATCTCCTTAAAAAGTGAAAAAAGGAAAGAGTAAAATATGGCAGAAGAGCAAAATATGAGTTTTTGGGACCACCTCGAAGCGCTTCGATGGTCACTAATGCGTGTAGCAATTGTAATGACAATACTTCTTGTCGGGCTATTCTCGTACATGCCCACAATTTTCGACAAATTCGTATTAGCCCCCACAACATCGGAATTCTTCCTTTACCGTTGGCTCTCGAAATTGGGAGAATTGGGCCCCTTCTTCCCCAACTTCGGCAACGACAACTATGCGGTAGAGATTATTAACATCAATGTGGCCTCGCAGTTCATGACCCACATTACCACTGCATTCTGGTTCGCGTTCATACTCTCTTTCCCCTATCTTATATACGAATTGTGGCGATTCATAAAGCCCGCACTCTACAAGAACGAAGAGAAATACATAGGCTTCGCCTTTCTCTTCGGAACATCAATGTTCTATTTGGGTTGCACGCTTGGCTACTCACTCGTATTCCCCTTTACGTTCCGTTTCCTGACCGAGTATCAGTTGAGCGAGGCAATCACCAACCAGATTTCGCTCTCGTCGTACATGGGTAACTTCATGATGATGATACTTGTAATGGGTATTGTATTCGAAATGCCACTGCTTGTGTGGATATTGTCGGGACTCGGAGTGGTTACAAAAGATTTCCTGCGCAAATTCCGTCGCCACGCAGTTGTAGTGCTGCTGGTACTTGCAGCAATAATCACCCCTTCGGGCGACCCCTTCACATTGATGACAGTATTCATGCCTCTGTTCCTGCTGTATGAATTCGGCATCGTGCTTGCAAAAAAATAGGGCGCAAGAGAGAAACACAAAATTACGAAAGAAAAAAACGACACGATTATGATAGATGTTCTAAGCGTAGCAAAAAAATGTTTTCAGGATGAAGCGGATGCTATTCTGAATCTCATCCCCAAATTGGACGATAATTTTACCAAGGCCATAGAACTTATTATAGAGAGCACAGGTAAGCTCATCGTAACAGGAGTGGGAAAATCGGGACACATTGGTGCAAAGATTGCATCAACATTGGCAAGTACCGGCACCCCCTCGTTCTTCGTGAATCCGCTCGATGCCTTCCACGGCGACCTTGGAATGTTCACTTCGGGCGACGTGGTGCTTGCAATCTCAAACTCGGGACAGACTGACGAGCTTTTGCGATTCATTCCCCTGCTCACCGACCGCAACATCCCCATAATTTCAATGTCGGGTAACCCCGCATCGTTGCTGGCAAAGTACTCAACCTGCCACCTTAACGTATCGGTAAACAAAGAGGCGTGTCCGCTGAACCTCGCGCCCACCTCTTCCACAACCGCGACACTCGCCATGGGCGACGCCATTGCCTGTGCACTGATGACCGTGCGCAAGTTCAAGGCATCGGACTTTGCACAGTTCCACCCCGGTGGCTCGCTGGGCAAACGCCTGCTCGCGAGAGTCAAGGACTACATGAGAACAAACGACCTTCCCATCGTCACACGCGACGCAAAGGTGAGCGACGTACTCATGCAGATAAGCCTCACAAAGATGGGAATTGCTATTGCCATCGAGAACGAAGAGATTCTGGGCACAGTAACCGACGGCGACATCCGCCGTGCAATGCAGCGCGACCAGGAGCACTTCTTCGAGCTTACCGTGAAGGACATCATGAGCCACGAGCCCAAGATTATCCTCGAAACAGCCAAACTGTCGCAGGCCGAGAATCTTATGCGCAAGCACAACATCCACTCGCTTGTGGTTGTAAACTCCGAGAACAAGCTTGTGGGAGTAATCGACACGTTCAGCTGTATTTAAAAAGATGAAGGTAGCAGCATTCGTCCCCATCCGCCTGAACAGCAAACGCGTCGTCGGCAAGAATCTGAAGCCGCTGGGCGGAAGACCTCTCATGCACTACATTTTGTCTACGCTTACAAAAGTCTCTCTCATCAACGAAATTTACGTATATTGCAGCGACGAGAGAATCGTAGAGCAGCTACCCGAGGGAGTAAAATTCCTGAAACGCGACATCTCACTCGACAGCGACGAGACATTGGGCGAGGAAATATACGACGCATTCGTAAAGGAGGTAGAGGCAGACGTCTATCTGCTGGGCCACACAACATCGCCTTTCATAAAAGCCGCAACCATAGAGAATGCCTTGGAGAAAGTACTCTCGGGCGAGCACGACTCGGCCTTCTCGGCCCAGAAGGTGCAGACATTCACATGGTTCAACGGAAAGCCTCTGAACTACAATCTGAAAAACATCCCCCGCACACAGGAGATTGAGCCCATATATGTAGAGACAAGCTCATTCTACATCTTCCGTCGCGAAGTGTGGACC
Organism: Bacteroidaceae bacterium; assembly: GCA_017547585.1. Lineage (GTDB taxonomy): Bacteria > Bacteroidota > Bacteroidia > Bacteroidales > Bacteroidaceae > HGM04593. The sequence goes on from JAFYPH010000065.1 coordinate 14,964, forward strand.
GAGGAGCACCAGCGTGTGGGAGCAACCCCCTATATGGCACTCATCGACCAGATTGAGGGCATAGACATCGACTACCCCGAGGATTTCGAGTTTGCAGAAAAAGTCATCGACACACAAAAATAGAGAATGAAAATAACCGAAAAAATATGGTTGAAGACGTGGAACGCCATGAACTACATTTATGGCCTTTTCATGTTCGACAGCCGCAAACGTCTGAGCAGCCTCAAGAACATCCACGCAGGAAAAAGATGCTTCATCATAGGCAACGGCCCCAGCCTGCGCAAGGAGGATCTTCAGAAACTTTATCAGCGTGGCGAGTACACATTCGCCTGCAATTCGCTCATCAACCTCTTCGACGAACTCCCCTTCTACCCCACATACTATTTCGTGCAGGACAATAAGGTGCTACTCAACAACAAAGAGAAAATATCGCGTCTCAAGGGAGAGATTTTCGTAAAGTCGCACTACGCGAAACGCTACCGTGTGCCCGGCGCCACATACTACAATATGCTCTTCAAACAGAATCCCATAGGATTCTCGCACAACATTCAGAATGTTGTTTACAGCGGCCAGACAGTAGCATACTCGATGATACAGTTTGCAGCATACATGGGATTCACCGAAATCTATCTTATGGGAATAGACTGCAGCTATTCTATAAACAACAATGCAGTGTCGGGCGACAGCTATTTCGACAAAAAGATGTTCGACCCCAAGAAGCCTCACAACCTTCCCGAAGTAGACACAATGCTGCTCTCCTTCGAGCAGGCACGAAAGACATGCGAGCCTATGGGCATACGCATCTGCAACGCCGCACGAGGCGGAAAGCTGGAAATATTCCCGCGCGTTGATTTCGACACACTCTTCGAATAACAACAAAAGCCCCTTAGAAGGGGCTTTTGTTGTTTCTAAAATAATAAAAAAACTTATTCTACAATTTATCGGCAAACTGCTTGAACATCGTCTCGGCAATGAGAAAATCCTCTTCCCAATCGACGTCGAAAAAAGCGACCTAAACAGAATCTGCCGGCAAAGAATATAAAATTACTAATTTATAGGACCTCCCTTAACTCAAAATGCAAAGCATTTTAGAAGTCGTAACCTACGATATCTGAAGAGTACTCGCTCCAACCAGATACCAACCTATATGCATTTACAGAATTGCGAGGCACATAAATCTTGCGCCCCAATGCATTATTGTAGAACATATCCCAACTTCCTGTTGGCGGAGTTGTAGATTTGCAATATACGCTTGTCAAACTACCGCAATAACAGAATGCACTCTGTCCAATCAAAGTAACGCCATCGGGAATTGTTACACTTGTCAAACTACGGCATTCATAGAATGCATAATTTCCAATCAAAGTAACACCATTGGGAATTGTCACACTTGTCAAACTACGGCAACCATAGAATGCCCTCTGTCCAATCAAAGTAACGCCATTAGGAATTGTTACACTTGTCAAACTACGGCAACCTTTGAATGCAGCATATTCAATCGAAGTAACACCATTGGGAATTGTTACACTTGTCAAACTGCTGCAATCAGAAAATGCATAATTTCCAATCAAAGTAACGCTATTAGGAATTGTTACACTCGTCAAATTACTGCAATATTGGAATGTTTGTTTTCCAATCTCAGTAACGCCATCGGGAATTGTTACACTTGTCAAACTACTGCAGTTATAGAATGCACAACCTCCAATCGAAGTAACGCCATCAGGAATTGTTATACTTGTCAAACTACTGCAAGAAGAGAATGCATAACTTTCAATCTTAGTGACGCTATTAGGAATTGTTACACTTGTCAAACTACTGCAATCATAAAATGCTTGTTCTCCAATCTCAGTAACGCTATTAGGAATTATTACACTTGTTAAACTGTCACAACCAGAGAATGCATTCCTTCCAATCGAAGCAACAGGTGCATCAAACTTAATTATACCTTTGCCATTCTCATAGGTATTCGATACTATATTCGCACCGAAGCGGGCGGTTTCATAAGGTGTCACTTTCTTGCCATTAGAAGATGTGTATAGTATTACATGTTTTCCATACTCTTCATCACTTAATCCATTTTGCAACACCTTGACGGTTTTAGATATATTATACTTTTCGCTTGAAATGGTAATGTCGGCAGAGCGCTCATCAATATCGGCATAATTAGAAACTGTTACAACAATGCCATCATCTGTTTCAGTATATGCTAACCAATCTACACTTACCGTAACCTCGTACTCAAAGTTTGAGGTTATAGCCACCTCTTGCATTCCACCATCAGAAGCAAAATTCAAAGTTTTAGGCTCTATGCTAATTTTAGGTTCATATGCCTTTTGAATGACATAGAGTTCGGAACAAAGGTTATAGTTGCTATTTTTTACTACAATTGTACCTTCACGCTCTTTTTCAGCATCATTACTCTCAACCTTGAATGACAACTCCTTTGTACCTGCAATACCGGTTTTGCTCTCAATGACAATCCACTCGTTATCACTCTCGGCTTTCCAAGAGTAGGGCGAAGTAACCGACAAGGTGTAGGTATTAGGCTCAAAATCAACCTCGATTCTTTGCTTTGAGAGTTCAATCTTTGGCACATATTCTTCTACACCATCACCACGCTCACAAGCGGTAAAGAGCATACCAAACATTGCCAATAAGAGTAAATATTTCTTCATAGTTTTTTTGTTTGGAGAGTTTCTGTATATTCGAGAAAGGATTCTACAATTTATCGGCAAACTGCTTGAACATCGTCTCGGCAATGAGAAAATCCTCTTCCCAATCGACGTCGAAAGAGTGAATCTTGTCCATCACATAGAGCATAGGACTCTTGCCCACCCTGTTCTTTTGGTTAATGTAGCAGTCGCGGCCGGCGATGAACATCGTGTGGTTAATCTCGTACAGAGGCTCAAGATCTTGAGTCCTGGGCCACTGAAGTTCGGTAGTATTGTTCACCAGACGTCCCTCGCCATTGAGCAGGAAATTCTTCAGTTCCGTAACGCCAATCAACGAGTCGTAGCCATTTTTCTGTGCTTCGTAGTAGCGTGCGACAGCCTCGTCGTACTCGCGGTGCGTCGTCAGCGGGGTTGTCACGTGTCCCCACAGGATATTCTCGCAATCGGTGATTGTCGGCACATAGGCAATGAGGTCCTGCAGATTCGTATCGCTGCGGCACAATTCCACGGGACGCTCGATAATCTTCAGACGGCTGTCCTCGAAACGCGAGGCGTATTCGAGACAAATTTCGTCGTTCGAGGAGATTAGAATCTCGTCGATATTTTTTGTCTTTAAAAGCTGAGACAGCTTGTTCACAAAAAGTCCGCCCTCGATTCCCGCAAAAGGACGCGTATTCTTGTTCTTCACACGTTCACTGCCCTTGCGTGTGGGCAGAAAAAATGCCATGCTTTCCATACTACATATTCTGATACAATGAAACACTCTTCAATTCTTTATAAAGTGTCGGGGTTATAGAGAAAAGCTCGCCGCCACCCTTAATATACTCGGCAAAGAGCGCACTGTTCTCGGACGAAAGGTCGTGAGCCTTCTCCGAGGCTGCATCGGCCTTGTAACCATCGTAACCGACGACGTACACTCTGTCGGCGGACATCTGCACAGCCGTCTCGAGAGCAACTGCGGTGCACGAATCCTTAAAGTCGTCAGAGAAAGAGAGAGCCCGAAGTTCGTAAGTGCTCTCACGCGCATATTCGGGCACCTCGGTACCCATCTTGCGCGGATAGGGAGGAAGCACACACACGCCATTATAGTCGTCGGCGCTTATCACACTCTTCATGCGCGTAGTCTCGTCGCCCGTCAGGCAGAAATATTGCGGAGCATCGATTCCCACGAAGCAGGCAGCGTTGCGTGTGGAAGCATGAACAATAGCCACATTACCCACGCTGCGCACAAATTCCTTGATACCCTCAATGTGAGCAACCACGCTGTCGCCGCCGCCCACAATGAGCACATTATCCACGTGCGGCACATCCAGCATTGGGAATTTTGCATTGTCCTCGACGTTGCCCAGCCTGTTGTTGAGCGCACGTACAATGCTGTTGAACGAGCAACGGCGGTTGGTCACCCACGCCATCACCTCTTTCTGCGGGAAAGAGTTTGCACCCGCAAGCATATAAGGGAGATTCGTTCCCCAATTATGCAATCTGTGCAAAGGCTCGAAGGCCGACACAAGATCGCCCAGAATATTAAAATCTACATTCAGCCCCTGCTTCTTGTTCAAATAGGTGAGCAGAAGTTCGAGGTTCAGGTTGCCCGCGCCGCGTCCCATTCCAAGGACCGTCGCGTCGACAACATCCACGCCCGCCATTATTGCCGTATAGGTATTCACAAGCCCCATCTGCAAATTATTGTGGCCGTGGAAGCCTATCTTGCACGATATGCAGCCCCTCACACGCGAATAAATTTCGCCGACCTCGTCGGGCGAAACGCCACCGAAGGAGTCCACCATGCAGAGGACATCGACAACGCCATCGAGCAGCGGAAGATTTTCGTAGAATCCCTCGTACTCGCCCCATTTAGACATATACATCATGTTCATGGAGACCTCGAAACCGTAACCCTTCACCGCACGCGCAAGCTCCACGGCGCGCAACAGGCTGGCAGGATTCACGGCGAGTCGCACCATGTCCACGCACCCCTTCACGGGCTCGAGCAGTGCCGGCAGATGTTCGGGCTTCACATCCTTTTCGTTCAGCATCACAGCAATTTTCTTGCAGCAATTCTCACGCATCTTTTTCAGTTCATAGACAGGACAATAGGCATATTTTCCAAGATACGACGACCCTGGCAAACTTCTGTAGCCCACCTCAATGTAATCCACAGGCAATTTATTCACTGCAGAGACATATGTTCTTGTAATATCTTCGGCAAAGTCCCAATCGGTGTAATATCCACCGTCGCGTAACGTACAATCTAATATTTCGGCCATAAACGTATGCTTAAATATAATTTCGCAGAGAATGCCCTCGCAAAAAGAGACACTCTGCTGCCACAAAAGCCAAAGTTACAAAAAACAGCGGAAAAACCAACGAGAAGAGAAAGAATAATGTAAAAAAGCTATTGCGCGAGCATGTATCCGCAGGCTGTCAAGATGATTCCAAGCACCACGCTGACACCCACGTAGCATATTGCGCCCCAATAGTTTCCACATTGCAGCATCGTCAGCGCCTCTTTTGAAAATGTTGAGAAGGTGGTGAAGCCGCCGCAAACACCGTAGGTGAGAAAGAGTGCCACGTAGCTCTCCCCGCTCATATTCTTATTAATATAGCCTGCAAAAAGGCCAATCATCAGACAGCCGAGAAGATTGACAACCAATGTGGCCCACGGAAAGCCCGCAGAGACACCCTTCATCGCCACGGAGACAAGATACCTTGCCGCGCCGCCCAGAAAGCTGCCCACGCCCACAAAGAATATATTTTTAAAAATCTCTGCCATCATAATAGAATAATACGATGCACAAATTTACAACTATTTTTTCAGCAATATTCAGTTTTTTGGTTAAGTTTGCAAGAAAAACAGAAAAGCCGTACAAAATGAGAGCACTGCCCTGCACACTGATAATATTTGCACTGCTGACAACCATCGCCATTCACGCGCAAAAGCACTACAGCATAGGCTTCTACAACCTCGAGAACCTCTTCGACACCATACACGCCGAGGGGAAGAACGACTACGAATTTCTGCCAAAGGGGGTGAACGAATGGACGAGTAAAAAGTACGACAGCAAGATAAAGAATATGGCCTCGGTGCTTGCCGAGCTTGGCACCGACCTGCAGCCCGCGGGAGCAGCAATCGTCGGAGTGTGCGAGGTCGAGAATAGCAGCACCCTCGACGACCTTCTGCGAGAGAAAGCCCTCGCGCGACGAGGATGGAAATACATACACAGGGAGAGCAAGGACAGCCGCGGCATCGACTGCGCACTGCTCTACAACCCCAAAGAGTTCCGTCCCACAGCCACGCAGCTTGTCCCATACAAAAACAGCGGCGGCAGCCGTCACCGCACACGCGGATTCCTTGTAGTGGGCGGCACGCTTGCCGGCGAGCAGATACATATAATTGTGAATCATTGGCCGTCGCGCTACTCAAAATCGCCGTCGCGCGAACGGGCAGCCACACAGGTAAAGGCGCTCAAGGACTCTATTGTCCGTCTGCACCCCGACACGAAGATGATAATTATGGGCGACTTCAACGACAACCCCGACAACATCAGCCTCAAGGACAGCCTGCGGGCAAGGCGCAACATTGCCGAGACGAAGGCCGCCCACGACCTCTACAACCCCTTTTGGGACATTCTGCGCAAAGAGAAAAGAGGCTCTTTAAAGTACCGCGACAGATGGCAGATGTATGACCAGATTATCATAAGCGGCAATCTGTGCGGCAACAAAAAGCGCGGACTGAGATTCGTTAAAAGTGAAATTCACACGCGTCCGCACATGATGAACGCAAGCGGAAAATACAAGGACTACCCCAAACGCACCCATGCTGACGGCAAATGGCTGAACGGATACAGCGACCATCTGCCGGTCGTAATCTATCTTACAAAATAGCCCCGCCGCAAACTCGGGCAGGGCATATTTTAAAAATGGCAATATATTATCAAAAAGACATTGCTATTCACTGCTGCATGCGGCTCTGCACCATCTCCCAATCGACAATCTCCCACAAACGATGCACATGCTCGGCGCGGCGATTCTGATAGTCAAGATAATAAGCATGCTCCCACACGTCAATGCCCAGCAGCGGAGTCATATTGTGGCGCACGGGATTGTCGCCATTCTTGCAGCTGAGCACCACCAGACGTCCCGAAGGCTCCTGGGCCAACCACACCCAGCCCGAGCCGAAGAGCGAGGCTGCAGCATCCTCCATCATCTTGCGGAAATTGTCGAACGAGCCGAAGTCAAAATCGATAGCATCGGAGAGGGCCTTCGAGGGGCGATTCTCCTTTGGAGGATAGGGGGTAAACTGCTCGAAGTAGAGCACGTGATTCAGCACCTGTCCCGCATTGTTGAGCAGAGGCCCTTCGGGAGCCTTGGCAACAACCTCGCGCAGAGTCATATTCTCGAAGCGCGAGTCTTTGACCAGACGATTGTAATTGTCAATGTAAGCACGCAGATGCTTGTCGAAATGCAGCTCTATGGTTGCCTGGCTGATTACGGGTGTCAGTGCATTGGCCGAATAAATGAGTACAGGCATATGGTAGCCTACACTTTTACTTTGAAGGGTTGTGTCCATCATAAAAATAAGTTTATAATTTAGTAACAATATAAAATACAAAAGTTTCATCACCGCTATTTTTTAGAAACATCCAAAAGAATAACAATAGAAGAGTGCAGATGTTTCGGGTAACAAAAGTTTTTTTAACTTTGCAAGCGAAAGCTTGCGAAGATGGGCTGCGCTCGTTGCACGTGAAAATAAATTTTCACTCACTCGCTTGCACCATCTTTGCATCATAAGAATAAATAGAGAATGACAATAGATTACGAAAAAGAGCTTAACCCCTCGCAGCTTGCAGCTGTAGAATACTGCGACGGCCCTTCGCTGGTGATTGCCGGAGCAGGCTCGGGCAAGACCAGGGTACTTACATATAAGATTGCTTATCTGCTGGAGCATGGCTACGAGCCGTGGTCCATACTCGCACTTACCTTTACCAATAAGGCTGCGAATGAAATGAAAGAGCGCATTGCCCAAAAGGTGGGACAAGAACGTGCGCGCCGTTTGTGGATGAGCACCTTTCACAGCATCTTCGCAAAGATTCTGAGGCTGGAGGCCGTGCACATTGGCTACGAGCCCAATTTCACCATCTACGACCAATCGGACTCGAAGAGCCTCGTGCGCAGCATCATTAAAGAGATGCAGCTTGACGAGAAGGTCTACAAGCCCTCGACCATCGTGGAGCGAATATCGTCGGCAAAGAGCAATATGCTCTCGCCCGCCGAGTACACACGCAGCGCCGACAGGATGAACAGCGACCAGCGTTCGCGCGTACCCTCGACCCACGAAATTTATCGCCGCTACTGCGAGCGCTGCCGACAGGCAAATGCAATGGACTTTGACGACCTGCTGCTGAACACCTATCATCTGTTCGACGAGCACCCCGAAGTGCTCGCCCGCTACACTGAACGCTTCAAATATGTGCTTGTCGACGAGTTTCAGGATACAAACTACGTGCAGGGCTGCATCGTGTGGCAGCTGACGCAGGCCCGTCGACGCGTGTGTGTCGTGGGCGACGACGCGCAGAGCATCTACTCTTTCCGCGGAGCAAACATCGACAACATTCTGGGATTCACCAAACGCTACGGCGAGACAAAGATTTTCAAGCTCGAGCAAAATTACCGCTCGACACAGAATATCGTGAACGCCGCCAACAGCCTGATTGCAAAGAACAGCGAGCAAATAAGAAAGAATGTATTCTCCGAGCTCGAGCAGGGCGAGCCGCTCATTCTGTGTCAGGCCTATTCCGACCTCGAAGAGAGCGAGATTGTCGCCAACAGGATACAGGCACTGCGCCGCAGCGAGGGACTCGCCTACAGCGACTTTGCCATCCTCTATCGCACGAACGCCCAGTCGCGAACATTCGAGGAGGCTTTCCGTAAGCGCTCGATGCCCTACCGCATATACGGCGGACTCTCATTCTACCAGCGCAAGGAGATTAAAGACATTATCGCATATTTCCGCGTCATCTGCAACCCTCACGACGAGGAAGCACTCAAGCGCATCATCAACTACCCTGCGCGCGGCATTGGCGAAACAACCATGAAACACCTGCACGAGGCGGCAAACAGTGCAGGCACAAGCATGTGGAGAGTGCTCATAGAGCCCGAAAGCTATCAGCTGAAAGTGAATAAAGGCACCCTTTCCAAGCTCGCCACATTCGCAGAAATGATAAACGAGTTTATCGTGAGTCTGGAAAAGAAGAACGCCTATGAAATTGCAGTGGAGATTATCCGCCGTTCGGGAATCTCGGCCGAAATTTACGGCGACAGCACCGTCGAGGGCAAAAGCCGTCAGGAGAATATCGAAGAACTTCTGAACGGAATAAGCGAGTTTGTATCTTCGTGCGAAGAGGAGGGCAACCCCGATAACAGACTGCCCGACTTTCTTGCAGAAGTCTCACTGATGTCCGACAACGAATCGCAGGACGATGCCGACGACGAAAAGATAACCCTCATGACCATTCACTCGGCCAAGGGACTGGAATTTAATTCCGTATTTATCGTGGGTGTCGAGGAGAATCTTCTCCCCAGCAGTATGGCGCAAAATTCGGCGCGCGAGCTCGAAGAGGAGCGACGACTCTTCTACGTGGCAATCACACGTGCCAAGGCACACTGCACGCTCACCTTTGCCAAGAGCCGTTACCGCTACGGCTCGTTCGAATTCTGCGAGCCCAGCCGTTTCCTAAAAGAGATTGACCGCGCCTACATACGCATGCTCGGCGACAATACTACATATATAAAAAGTGCCCCGCGTCCGCAAGCTCCGGCAGGCGTACCCACATTCGCCCTCACCAACAGAATGCGAGGCGCCACCCCCACCCCGCAGGAGCCGCCCCGTCGCATCGTCCCACAAAGACTGCAACGCATCACCTCCTCGGCAGCCCCAACATCGACTGCTGCCGCAGGCAATGCACCGCTGCGCGTTGGGCAGATTATAGAGCACGAGAGGTTCGGCGTCGGCGACGTCATCAACGTCGAGGGCAGCGGCGAGAATGCAAAAGCAACAATAAAGTTCCGCAACGTAGGAGTGAAACAACTGCTACTTAAATTTGCACGATACAAAATTATAGGATAGCCTTAAAAACGGGCAAAAAACAAGCAAAGAGAAAAAAGGCGATATTTTTATGAAATTTGCTTACGAAGGCCACCGAGACTAAATGCACTGATTTTCAGCACATTCTTTGGAAACAGCAAAAGCGGGAGAAAAAAAGTTTCATTTTTTCTTAAAAAAAGTGCCATCAAAATTTGCATATTAAAAATAAACCTCGTACCTTTGCATCGCATTTGAGAAAAACAACGCGGAAGTAGCTCAGTTGGTAGAGCATAACCTTGCCAAGGTTAGGGTCGCGGGTCCGAGTCCCGTCTTCCGCTCACTCAAAGAAAATAGTTGCGTGAGTCGGTGCGATCTTACAACTAGAAGCCCAGGTGGCGGAATGGTAGACGCGCTAGTTTCAGGTACTAGTGTTAGCAATAACGTGCAGGTTCGAGTCCTGTTCTGGGCACCGGCGCTGCGCGAGACAACTTGAAAAATGGAGGAGTGGCGGAATTGGTAGACGCGCTACTTTGAGGGGGT
>JAFYPH010000009.1 GCA_017547585.1 Bacteroidaceae bacterium
TAGCGTGTGTAGGCGCGTATTTCATAATAGCCCGAGAGCAGCAGAGGCTTCAGCTCAAACTCTCCGTTGCACGTTCCTTTCTCGTCTATTTTGTATTTTTTAGTCTCGACAACGTAGCCCTCGGGTGCAACAAGTTCTACATACAGCACCTTGCTCAATGTCGAGGGCGAGTCCTTCACTCCCTCGGTCACGTAGGCCTTGAACCACATTGTCTCGCCAAGATAGTATGCGCTGTTATCAAAGTGCAGATACACCCTCTCTTGCGGGAAAAGGTTGTTCACCACCGCAGCGTTGAATGCCATCTTGTCAAGGCTATTCTCATCAGCGTGGGCAAAAAGTGCGACTAACAATAGTAGGGCTGTATATGTTATTTTTCGTAGCATAGTCGTTTATTCAATAGTGTAAAATTTTCCCTCTTTCATTCCTGCAACATCCAAAAGAAGTATGCTCTCTTTGCCGTTGTTGTGCAGTTCCACGGTGATGCAACCGTCGTTTCCCACTTCGGCCTCGGGAATCCACAGCAGTGTGCGGCGATAGTCTTTGGTATTTTCGTCGGGCCTGTTTTTGCTATAATCGGGCGAGTAGAATCGCTTGCTTCCATTGTAGCCCTGCACGCGTGTGTAGCGACGGTAGCCATTTACTGCAAGTTCGGGAGTAATTATCCCCGGGACTTTGTCCTTTCCGTCGTTGGGAATGAAGCAGGCAACGTAGTTGGGGTGCTCGGGGTACATTTTATTTTTTAATATTAGGTCTGTATTGTAGATGACAATCTGGGACGTTCCTTCCTCAATATCGTTGCCGCCAACATTTTTACTTGTCTTATATTTGGGTGGTGGCGCGCCTCTGGGATGAGCATTCAATGTTTTTACATTTATCCCTCTACGTGCCATTTGGTTGCGGAACACTCTGATGCCCGGATAACCGTCTATCATTTTATCGTCCTGCGGGGTAATGGAGGCACGAAGCAAAAAACCAAAATAGAATGAACGGAATTGGCGCTTGTTTAGGAAATTCAAACGTTCGTTGTACCAATTCTCATTCTTGAACTGTTGCAGTGTCGGCTCGTCGCTGCGGATGACAATCTCTTTGAAATCCATCATCTTTAATGGCTTTTTACCTTTGATGTAGCTCTTGTCCTCAATGGGGATTTCTTCGCTGCTGTATTCACCTTTCGGTACCATCATCTTCACCCAATAGGCCCAATTATAGTTGTGGCGCCAAAAGGCACTCTGCAGCACTTCGTATGCTGTGAGTACATTTGTGTATGAGTGGTGGCGAGGGCCTTCCCATCCGTACACGCGCCAATTATCCTCGGATTTGCTTACTGCCATAAGATTATACTCTTCGGATATATAATTGCTCTCCGATGCGTAGTCGTATAAAGCGTATTTATTATATTCCCCGTCATCAGACAGATTGACGTGCTCAAAAATGTCGGATTTATCATCAACTTTGTTCAGCATCCAGTTATCGTTGGGCGTGTGAATGTAACTTACATCCTGCGCATACTCCCACTCATCCATAAAGTCGAGGCGAATTTCGCTCTTGGGTGGACGGGTGGCGCGTCCTTTGTGCTTGTTTGCTGTAACTTTGACCTCTTCGAGATTGTTTCTTCCGAAGAGTTTGATGATTGATTCGTTAGATAATTTTTTAAATTCGCTGCTTCCGATATTTTGCTGCCAATAGTCGTACAAGCGGAACTTGGGCGAAAAGTATTTGTCGAGCGAGAACTTGAAGATTGTATCCTGTATCTGTTTGCCGGTAAGAACAGGGGTGAGTGCTGCGTATCTTTTTCCATAAAAGTCTTTCAGCTCCAGCTGGAATTTTCCGTCCTTTTCGGTCTTGAATTCATAATAGCTTATATTCTTTCCAATATATGCAATGTCGAAATGTATTTTTACATTTTCAAGTGGAATTATCTTGAACGTGCCTAACTGTCCGAATTTCTTTACCTTCTCTTTCTTCATAAAATAGCCCTTAATCTGAATAGTTCTTTCTATCGGGTGCTTGATAGAGAAAGAGGAGTCGGTGTTTGCAAGCATGCTCCAGTCGTATGAGGTCCAGCCGTGGGTGAGCATCAGAAGGTCGAGGTTGTTGCGTGTCTCCTCGCTGTCGTCGGCAAAGTATTGCGATGCGTCGGGGATGTAACCTTTAAGCTCAGAGGAGAGCAGCATGTCTGTGTAGATGTTGTTGCTGTAGCTTGTTACTACGCTGTTCTCTTCGTCGGTTACGGCTATCGAGTAACTGCCCATTGTTGAGAGGGGCGAGCCATCTTCGTTGCTGATTTTCACTGTTATCTTGCTGTAGGGCTTTAAAAATGTTTTTTCTTTCGCGGGGTTTCCGTTAATTTCGGCCTTCAGCTTCACTGGAACAATGTCGCCCTCTTGTGGGGCAGAGTGTTTAACGAAGAACATTCGTTCGCTCAAAGGGGTGCCATCGGCTGTGAGCAACAGACAACGATTCACTCCCTCGCGCAGTTGGTCGCGGTGCATGGCAAGCTTACTGATGTTCTTTTTATAAACGTATGCGAGGTTTCGGTTAAGAATCACAAGGCCCGTAGTTTGCTCGCCAATATTGCCAGCCACCGAAAAGCGCACGCTGTCGCCATCGTGATTGACGGCAATGGTTGCGCCGCTATTTTCTATTGTTGGAAGGTCGAATTTATACTCTTTTTTGCCCTGCTTAATTTCGGCTCTGTATTTTACTTCAACCTGCGGAGTGAACATAAAATAGCCTTTACCATTGTGGGTGGCAATGGCTGTCAGCAACGGCTCTTTATCGGCGAAGATAGCGATTGTGTCGTTCAACGGCTTTCCGCTCTTGTCGCGAAGCTCAAAAGCAACTTTTGTTTCAATGCCGTTTATAAGATTGCCGCCCTCGGGGTAAAAAGCGAGCGTAGGTTCTTTGCCCTCATGTGTTACCCACTCTCCATGATAGAAAAAGCCGCGCTTGCGGTCGAACATATTCATAAAGTCGTAGTTGTCGCCGTTTACTTTGTCGAACACCGGGAATACTCGGCTGAAGATTGCATCGTCGCCCCAGTTGAGCATATAGCGTGTGTAGGCGCGTACCTCGTATTAGCCTGACAGCAACGAGGGTTTCAGTTCAAACTCTCCGTGGCAGCAGCCATTTTCGTCTAATTTATATTTCTTTGTCTCAATAACGTAGCCTTCGGGTGCGCAAAGTTCCACATACAGCACTTTACTTTGCGGAGCGGTAACGGTCGTGCCGTTGCCGCCCACGCAGTAGGCTTTGAACCACATTGTCTCGCCAAGATAGTAACCGCTGTTGTCGAAGTGCAGGTACACGCGCTCCTGCGGAAGCATTTGGCTAACGTTTAGACTTTTAAGTACAAGCGTGTCGAGGCTCTTTTCATCGGCGTGGGCGAAAAGAGCAACTAACAATAGTAGGGCTGTATATGTTATTTTTCGTAGCATAGTCGTTTATTCAATAGTATAAAATTTGCCATCTTTCATTCCCGCAACATCCAAAAGAAGTATGCTCTCTTTGCTGTTGTTGTGCAGTTCCACGGTGATGCAGCCATCGTCGCCAACAGCGGCGTTCGACTCCCAAAGGAGTGTACGGCGGTAGTCTTTTGTATTTTCGTCGGGCTTTGTGTTTGTGTAGTCGGGTGAGTAGAATCGCTTGCTTCCATTGTAGCCCTGCACGCGCGTGTATCGGCGCGTGGTCTTTACTGCAAGTTCAGGGATTATTCCTTGTGTAACCTTGTCCTCTTCTTTGTTGGGAATGAAGCAGGCGACATAATTTGGATGCTCGGGGTACATTTTTTGCTGAAAGATTAATTCTGTATCGTATATGACAACATCTGATTTTGTTTCCACAACATCGGCGCCGGCAACATTTTTTCGTGTCTTTTTTTTGGGTGGTGGCGCGCCTCTATGATGAGCATTCAATTTTTTCACATCTATACCCCTGCGTGCCATTTGGTTGCGGAACACTCTGTTCCCTGGGTAGTTATCTATCATTTGATCGTCCTGTGGAACGATGGAGGCACGCATTAAAAATCCAAAATAGAATGAACGGAATTCATGTTTAATTAGGAAGGTACTGCGTTGCTTGTACCAATTTTCATTCTTAAATTGTTGCAGTGTCGGCTCGTCGCTGCGGATGACAATATTTTTGAAATTCATCATCGTTATAGGGTCTTTGCCCTTTATGTATTCTTTGTCTTCCATAGGTACTTTTTCACTGCTATATTCGCCCTGCGGTACAATCATCTTTACCCAGTAGGCCCAATTATAGTTGTGGCGCCAAAAGGCACTTTGCAGAACTTCGTATGCAGTAAGTACATTCTCGTAAGCATAGTGACGAGGTCCTTCCCAACCACAAACGCGCCAATTATCCTCGGATTCACTTATTGCCATCAGATTATATTCCTCGGATATATAATTGCTTTCGGAACCATAGTCATATAGAGCATATTTATCATACTCTTCTTTTTTGGTAAGATTGACATGCTCAAAAATATCGGATGTGTCATCAACCTTATTTTTCATCCAATTGTCGTGGGGCGTGTGAATGTAGCTCACATCTTGCGCATACTCCCACTCGTCCATAAAGTCGAGGCGTATCTCACTTTTGGGCGGCAGCGTGGCACGACCTTTGTGTTTTTTGGATGTTACATCTACCGTTTCAAGCTCGTTCGCCTCGTCAAGAAGCGTGGCAGTCGCTGTCGCCTTCTTCTGTTCTATGCTGCTGCCGGTATTTCTCTGCCAATAGTCGTACAGCTTAAATTGAGGCGAGAAGTATTTGTCTAACGAGAATTTAAAGAGTGTATCCTGCATTTGTTTACCGGTAAGTTCGGGTGTTAGCGAAGCGTACTTTTTGCCATAAAAATCCTCAATTTCGAGAGTGAATTTTCCTTCTTCGCCGGTGGTAAAGTCGTAGTTCGAAATTACACTGTCCTCGTAACAAATATCGAAGCGAACATTGACGTCTTTTAGCGGAATTATTTTAAACGTTCCTAACTTACCCATTTTTTTCACGGGGACTTTTTTCATAAAGTAGCCCTTCACTTGAATTCCTTTTTCTATCGGGTGCTTGATGGAGAATGTGCTGTCGGTGCCCGCGAGCATGCCCCAATCGTAGGCTGTCCAGCCATGAGTGAGCATTAGAAGATCAAGATTATTGCGTGTGCTCTCGCTATCATCGGCAAAATACTGCGCCGCGTCGGGAATGTAGCCTTTAAGCTCGGAGGCTAAAAGCATTTGCGTGTAGATGTTGTTCGAGTAGCTTGTGAGGATGCTATTCTCCTCGCCTGTGACAGCCACCGAGTAGCTTCCATCCTTTGGCAGTGGCGAGCCATCCTCGCTGCTGATTTTTACCGTTAGTTTGCGGTAGGGCTTATAGAAAGTCTTTTCCTCTGATGAAATTCCATTAATCTCTGCCTTCAGTTTCACGGGGACAATGCCCCCCTGCTGCGGTGCAGAGTGCTTCACAAAGAACATACGCTCGCTCAATGGTGTTCCGTCGCTAGTGAGCAGCAGACAGCGATTCACTCCCTCGCGCAGTTTGTCGCGGTGCATGGAAAGTTCGCTTATGTTCTTTTTGTAAACGTACGCGAGGTTGCGGTTGAGAATCACAAAGCCTGTTGCTTGCTCGCCAATGTTGCCCGCTACGGAAAATCTTATGCTGTCGCCATCATGTTTAACGGCAATAGTTGCTCCGCTGTTTTCAATCGTCGGAAGGTCGAATTTGTATTTTTTCTTTTCAGAAACAACCTCGGCTTTGTATTTCAAATCCGCCTGCGGGGTGAACATAAAATAGCCTTTGCCATTGTGGGTGGCAACTGTTGTCAGCAACGGTTCTTTATCGGCGTACACAAAAATTGTATCGTTCAGCGGCTTTCCGCTCTTGTCGCGAAGCTCAAAGGCAACTTTTGTTTCAATGCCATTGATAAGATTGCCACCCTCGGGGTAAAATGCGAGTGTAGGCTCTTTACTCTCTTGCGTCACCCACTCGCCACGATAGAGAAATCCACGTTTGCGGTCGAATATATTGCGAAAATCGTAATTGTCGCCGTTCACTTTGTCGTACACGGGGAACACTCGGCTGAAGATTGCGTCGTCGCCCCAATTGAGCATGTAACGCGTGTATGCGCGTACCTCATAATAGCCTGACAGCAGCGAGGGCTTCAGTTCAAATTCGCCGTTGCAACAGCCCTTTTCGTCGAGCTTGAATTTCTTTGTCTCGACTACATAACCCTCGGGGGCGCACAGTTCCACGTACAACAGCTTACTCTGCGGAGCAGCAACGGTCGCGCCGTTGCCACCCACACAGTAGGCCTTGAACCACATTGTTTCGCCAAGATAGTATCCGCTGTTGTCAAAATGCAGATAGACACGTTCCTGTGGCAGAGCGCGGCTCGCGATTAGGCTTTTGAGCACAAGCGTGTCGAGGCTCTTTTCATCCGCGTGGGCGAAAAGAGCAACCAAAAGTAGTAGCGCAGTGTAGAGTATTCTCTTCATTTTTTCATATTTTCCTGCACTAAATTACAATGTAGAAATTAATAATCAAAATTTCTTGTGCTTCATTTCGTGTTTCGTATCTGTCATACGCCGGAAAATATGAAAGATAGAATAAAGCATAAGGTGTAATGCATTGGAATATAATCTATTACCCCCCCCGTTTGGGTAGTTAAAGAAACTTAAAATTGAGAAAATTTAGATATTTTTTCCTGCACATGCGAGGGTGAAAATGCTGATTTTTGTGTCGGGCGAGGCGGCGAGGATGGCTTTTCCGCAGCTTGTGAGTGTGGCTCCGGTTGTGAGTACGTCGTCTACCAGCAAAATGTGCTTGCCTTTGAGCGAGGCGCTGTCGGCGACGCTGAAAATATTCTCGACATTTTTCCAGCGTTCTTCGCGCTGTTTGTGTGTCTGTGTGGCGTTGGCAATGTGACGGATGACGCTCTTGCTGTCAATGGCGATGCCTGTGACCTTGGAAATTCCGAGGGCAATGTGGTCGCATTGGTTGTAGCCACGCTGCGACTTTTTCTGTCGTGAGAGGGGTAGGGGGACGATAATGTCCACTCCCTCGAAGAATCCACGTTCGAGCAGTTCCTTTGCTGCTGTTGCTGCCATGCGCTCGCCAATTTCGGGGCGGTCGCTGTATTTCATGCGGTGGATGAGGTTGTTGTAGGGCGACTCTTTTGCGTAGTAGATGTACGAGGCGACACGCTCCACGGGGAGCACTCCGTAGAATAATTTTTCTATGGGGTTGCCTGGTGTGTAGGCGGGGATGCGCGGAAGGTCGATGAGGCAGTTGATGCAGATGTCCTTTTCGTTGCCGCTGAGGGATTTTCCGCACACTGCACAGCTTCGCGGAAAGATGATGTCCAATAGGTCAGAAATCCATTTCATCGGGGTAAAAGTTCATCTGTTTCATTATAATTGATGGCTCGAAACCTCGGCTGGCGGCGAAGCGTAGCAGTTTCTCTCTTTTCTTGTGCTCTTCGTTGGCGTTTGCCTCTTTTGCCTTATTGGCGAGCAGTGTGTGCAGGACGTTGTTGTACTCCTCTTCGTCGATATTTTCGAGGGCGTCTGCAATAAGCTCGCGTGGGAGTCTTTTCTCTATCAGCTTGGCGCGGATTTTTATTCGCCCCCAATGGTTGAAGCGCAGTTTGTCGTTGACGAATGCCCTGCAGTAGCGATTTTCGTCGATGAACTTTTCATCGATGAGGCGGTCGATGATTTTCGTCTGCGAAGCGCTGCCGATGCCCCATGCGTCGAGCTTGGCCTTCACTTCGCTGATGCATCTTTCGCACAGCGTGCAGTAGGCGGCTGCCTTGTTCAGTGCTTCGGGGTCGCTTATCTGTTTCATTCGTCTGCGTTGTCGAGGGTGGATGTTTCGAGGATTGCTCTTATCATGCGGTCGTTGTCAGCAAAATCCTTGCGCAGCTCTATTGCTGTGTAGCCATACTCTGCGAGCATGGCGCAGGTCTCTTCTCCGTGCTCTCTGTTTATTTCGAAGTAGAGACGGCCGCCGTTCTTGAGCAGTTGCAATCCTTTGCGGGCAATTTGGCGGTAGAAGAGCAGTGGGTCGTTGTCGGGGACAAAGAGTGCAATGCACGGCTCCCAATCGAGCACGTTGCGTTGCATCTTCTCTTTCTCGACCTCTTTTATATACGGGGGGTTGCTTACGATAATGTCGTATTTTGCACCCTCGCCCTCTGCTGCGAAAATATCCTGACGGGCAAAGGTTACGTTCGTGCCGTTGAGCTTGTTGTTCCTTTCGGCTGTCTCGATAGCCTCGGGTGAGATGTCCCATGCTGTGACTGTGGCTTGGGGCATCATTTTGGCGAGGGAGATTGCTATGCAACCGCTGCCTGTGCCAATGTCGAGGATGCTATTCTCGCGGGCGCTGTTCTCGGCGGCTATCCAGCGGACAAGCTCGCTCGTCTCGGGGCGGGGAATGAGCACCGAGGAGTTCACTTTGAATGTGAGGTCGCAGAATTCTGTTTCTCCGAGGATGTATTGTATGGGCTCGGCTCGCTTCAGTCGCACGATTGCGTCGTCCAGCATTTTCTGCTGCGTGGCGTCGAGTGTAATCTCGTCGCGCAGGAAGAATGTTGTGTTTCCTATCTTCAGCAGGTCAAGAGCTATGATGCGTATGAGTGCATCGCACTCGCCCTGCGGATAGAGGTCGCAAAGTTCGTCGCGCAACTGTTTAATGAGCCGTTTCATCTGTCGGGGAATTTATTTTGCGGTGAGTGCTGCGTAGAGGCTTTCCCATTCGCCGGCAAGAGTGGGCATTGAGGGGAATACGAGCGACGCGCCTGCCTCGGAGAGTACTTTTTCTTCGAGAGGGCCTGTGTTTACGGCCACAGTGAAAAGGCCCGCTGCGACGCCTGCTTGTACGCCCAGGGGGGCATTCTCTACTACAATCACTTCGTCGGGGTTGAAGCCGCCTTTCTCAAGTGCAAGCAGATAGGGGTCGGGGAAGGGTTTTCCGCGTTTCACATTGAAGCTTGTGATTATGTGCTCGGGCGCGAAGAGGCCATTGTAGTTCACGGCGATGCGTTCGAGCAGGGTGGGGGTGCCCGAGCCTGTTACTATCATAGGGGTGAGTCCGCAGGCAATGACCTTGTTTACAAGCTCTAATGCTCCTTGCATGGGCTGTGTCTCGGGGTACGTTGCAAAAAGGTCGCATTTGGCCTTGCATATTCTGTCAATCTCCTCTTTTGTGGGCACTGTGCCACGCTGGGCGAGGCTGGCAGTGGTGATTGTGTCGCTGCCTGTGCGGCCTTCGTTCATGTACACCTCCATGGGCGAAAAGTCGTAGCCTTCGGCCTGCATCACCTGTGACCATGCGCGTGCGTGGTGGGGCATGGAGTCGAAGAGCACTCCGTCCATGTCAAACAATACAGCACGCAACTGCAAGGCCTTGTGGCCTTGCAGTTGCAGATAGCTGTTTATTGCGTCTTTATAATTGCTCATAAATTACAATCTTGCGCGGATAGCTTTGCTCTCCTCCTCGTATCCGGGCTTGTCGAGCAATGCGAACATGTTTTTCTTGTAAGCCTCAACACCGGGCTGGTTGAAGGGGTTAACACCAAGAACGTAGCCGCTGATGCCGCAACCAATCTCGAAGAAGTAGATGAGCTGTCCAAGATAGTACTCGTTGAGCTTGGGGATAGAGATGCGCATGTTGGGAACACCGCCGTCTACGTGTGCAAGCTGTGTACCGAGCTCGGCCATCTTGTTAACCTCGTCTACGTGTTTGCCGGCGAGGAAGTTAAGGCCGTCGAGGTTCTCCTCGTCCGAGGGAACTGTGAGTGAGCTGTTGGGCTCCTCGATAGAGAGCACCGTCTCGAAGATTGTGCGCTCGCCCTCCTGAATCCACTGACCCATTGAGTGGAGGTCGGTTGTGAAGTCTACCGATGCGGGGAAGATACCCTTGTTCTCTTTACCCTCTGACTCGCCGTAGAGCTGTTTCCACCACTCTGATGTGAAGTGGAGCTTGGGCTGGTAGTTTACGAGAATCTCAATCTTCTTGCCCTCTGCGTAGAGTGCGTTACGTGTAGCTGCGTACATTGCTGCGATATTCTCCTCGAAGGGAACTGAGGGAGCTGTTGCTTTCTCCATGTCCTGAGCACCGCCAACGAGTGTCTCGATGTCGAAACCTGCTACGGCGATGGGGAGAAGACCTACGGGAGTGAGTACTGAGAAACGACCACCTACATTGTCGGGGATGATGAAGCTCTTGTAGCCCTCTTTGTCGGCTGTAACGCGAGCGGCACCCTTAACTGCGTCTGTGATGGCAACGATTACCTTGCTTGCCATCTCTTTGCCACGCTGGTCCTCGCACTGTTTCTTCAACAGACGGAAGGCGAGAGCTGTCTCGGTTGTTGTACCCGATTTTGAGATGTTGATAACACCGAACTTCTTGTCTTTCAAGAAGTCTGTGAGCTCGCTCAGGTAGTCCTCGCTGATGTTGTGACCTGCGAAGATTACTGTGGGGTTTTTCTTGTCGCCAATGAGGGCAGCAAAGTTGTTGCTGAGTGCCTCGATGATGGCGCGTGCGCCAAGGTAGCTACCGCCGATACCTGCTACTACTACTACCTCGCAGTTCTCGCGCAATACCTGTGCAGTTGCCTTGATGTCTTCTATATGTTCTTTTGTAATTGAGCTGGGGAGGTGCAACCATCCAAGAAAATCGTTACCGGGAGCTGTGCCCTCTTCCAACGCTTTCTGTGCCTCTGCTACTTTGCCTGCGTAACCGAGAATTGTCTCTTTTGATACGAAGCTTGTTACTTTGTCGATGTTTAATGCAATATTTTTCATTTTATTTAAAATATAGATTGTTTTTTATTTGAATGAGTCTGTCAGGAGCTTAATCTCGATGACAGGAGAAATATGCTCGTAGAGGATGTTGTAGACTGCGTCGATGATGGGGGTGTTTATGCGGTAGTGCTTGTTAATCTCCTTTATACACTTTGCTGCATAGTAACCCTCGGCAATCATTTCCATCTCTATCTGGGCACTTTTCACTGAGTATCCCTTGCCAATCATGGTACCGAAGATGCGGTTACGGCTGAAGTTCGAGTATCCTGTAACGAGAAGGTCGCCCAGGTACACGGAGTCGTTGATGGTGCGGCTGATGGGGTGCACCACGTTGATGAAACGGTTCATTTCTATAACTGCATTGGACATGATTACTGCCTGGAAATTGTCGCCGTACTTGAGTCCGTTACAGATTCCCGCTGCAATGGCGTAGATGTTCTTGAGCACCGAGCCGTATTCGATTCCAACAACGTCCTCGCTGACTGAGGTCTTGATGAAGTTGCTGGCAAGTTTTTTTGCAAATTGGCTCGCATGGTCGATGTTGCTGCAACCGACTGTCAGGTAAGAGAGACGCTCAAGGGCAACCTCTTCGGCGTGACAGGGGCCTGCCATCACCGACAGATTGTCGTAGGGTACCTTGTAGACTCTGTGGAAGTACTCCGAGATTATGAGATTCTCGTCGGGCACGATTCCTTTGATGGCATTCACGATGAACTTGTCGCGGATGTCCTCTTTGAGCTTCTTAAGGTGACTCTTGATGTAGGGCGACGGGGTAACGAATACCAGAATATCCGACTCGCGGGCAACTTTGTTGATGTCCGACGAGAAGTTTATTCTGTTAGTGTCGAAACGCACCGATGACAGGTACGCGGGGTTGTGGCCGAGGCGTTTGAAGTCCTCGATGCGGTCGTCGCGACGTATGTACCAGTTGATTTTTTCTACGTTGCTCAACAGAATTTTGGCAATGGCTGTCGCCCAACTGCCGCCTCCCATTATGGCAACGGTTGCGTTGGTAAGGTCCATGATTATGATAATTTATTTACCCATTCGGCAACGTCGTTCACCGAGGGGGTAGTGTAGTTAAGTTTATACTTTTTGTTGATGCCGCCAATCTCCTGCTGAATCTTCTGGGCGTTGCCGTCCTTGAGGTCAGAAACGAGATTGTAGCCTGCTTTCTGAAGCACGGGTACCCACTCCTCGGGAACACCGATGGCTGTGAATGCCGATACGGGATCTTTGGGGATCTTTTTCTCGGGACGCATCTGGGGGAAGAAGAGTACCTCCTGGATGGCTGCCTGACCTGTCATCAACATTGCGAGGCGGTCCATTCCGATACCCATTCCCGATGTGGGGGGCATTCCATATTCGAGTGCACGAACGAAGTCCTGATCGATGAACATTGCCTCGTCGTCGCCCTTCTCGCTCAGACGCAACTGCTCCTGGAAGCGCTCGGCCTGGTCGATGGGGTCGTTAAGCTCGCTGTATGCGTTGCAGAGCTCTTTTCCGTTTACCATAAGCTCGAAACGCTCTGTAAGCTCGGGGTTCTCGCGGTGGCGTTTGCACAAGGGTGACATTTCGATGGGGTAGTCGGTGATGAATGTGGGCTGGATGTAGTTGCCCTCGCAGAACTCGCCGAAAATCTCGTCGATGAGCTTGCCTTTACCCATTGTCTCGTCAACCTCAATCTTAAGCTCTTTGCAGATGGCGAAAATCTCTTCCTCGCTCTTGCCGTTAAGGTCGTAGCCTGTGAACTCTTTGATGGCCTCGAGCATTGGTACGCGACGGAAGGGTGCCTTGAAGCTGATGACGTTGTCGCCTACCTTAACCTCAGTAGTGCCGTTCACGTCCATGGCAATCTTCTCGAGCATCTGCTCGGTGAAGTTCATCATCCAGTTGTAGTCTTTGTAGGCTACGTAGATCTCCATACAGGTAAACTCGGGGTTGTGTGTGCGGTCCATTCCCTCGTTGCGGAAGTTCTTAGAGAATTCGTATACTCCTTCGAATCCACCGACGATGAGGCGTTTGAGGTAGAGCTCATTGGCGATGCGCAGATAGAAGGGAATATCGAGGGCATTGTGGTGGGTGATGAAGGGACGTGCAGCTGCTCCACCGGGAATTGACTGCAGTACGGGTGTCTCAACCTCCATGTAACCGCGTGTGTTGAAGAATTCGCGCATTGAATTGTATATCTTGTTGCGCTTGATGAATATCTCTTTTACGTCGTCGTTGACTACGAGGTCTACGTAGCGCTGACGGTAACGGAGCTCGGGGTCCTCGAATTTGTCGTATGCAACGCCGTCCTTGTATTTTACGATAGGGAGGGGACGGATGCTCTTAGAAAGGATTGTAAGCTCCTTGGCGTGTACTGTAATTTCGCCTGTCTGTGTGCGGAACACGAATCCCTTGATTCCTACAAAGTCGCCAATGTCGAGCAATCTCTTGAAAAGAACATTATAGGTGTCTTTGTTCTCTCCGGGGCAGATGTCGTCGCGTGTGATGTACACCTGTACGCGGCCTTTTGAGTCCTGCAATTCGATGAATGAGGCCTTACCCATTACTCGGCGGCTCATCATACGGCCGGCGATGCACACCTGACGGGGCTCGTCCTCGTCTTTAAATTCGGCGAGGATGTCTGTAGAGAATGCGTTTGTGGGGTACTCCGCTGCGGGATAGGGCTCGATGCCCATGTTGCGCAATTCGTTGAGCGACTCGCGGCGGATTATCTCTTGTTCACTGAGTTCTAGAATATTCATGGTTTTTTATGTTTGTTTGCGTTATACGATTTTCTTGAAATAGTCTATTGTGCGCTGTAGACCCTCGGCCAACTGAATGCGGGGCTGCCAGCCGTCAAGCTCGCGCTGTGCAACGCTGATGTCGGGCTTGCGCTGACGGGGGTCGTCCTGGGGCAGGGGCTGGAAGATGATCTTCGACTTTGAGCCTGTGAGCTCTATCACCTTTTCGGCAAGCTCGAGCATGGTAAACTCTCCGGGGTTGCCTATGTTTACGGGGCCGGTGAAGTTGTCGCCTGTGTTCATCATTCTTATCATTCCCTCGACAAGGTCGTCCACGTACTGGAAACTGCGTGTCTGCTTGCCGTCGCCGTAGATGGTGATGTCCTCTCCGCGCAGGGCCTGAACAATGAAGTTCGATACTACACGGCCGTCGTTCATGCTCATGCGGGGGCCGTAGGTGTTGAAGATGCGTACTATCTTTATGCGCAGATTATTCTGGCGATGGTAGTCCATGAAGAGTGTCTCGGCGCAGCGCTTGCCTTCGTCGTAGCAAGAGCGTATGCCTATGGGGTTTACGTTGCCCCAATAGCTCTCGACCTGTGGGTGGATGGTGGGGTCGCCGTAGACTTCGCTTGTGGATGCCTGCAGGATTTTTGCTCTCACCTGCTTGGCGAGTCCAAGCATGTTCATGGAGCCGATGACGCAAGTCTGTATGGTTTTTACTGCGTCGTATTGGTAGTGTACAGGTGATGCTGGACAGGCGAGGTTGTATATTTCGTCGACCTCGGCTGTGTAGGGCTTGGTGATGTCGTGACGTACAAGCTCGAAGTGGTCGTTGCCTATGAGGTGGCGTATGTTGTCCTTGCTGCCTGTGAAATAGTTGTCGAGGCAGATGACGTCGTTGCCTTCGTTCAACAGTCGCTCACACAAGTGAGAACCAATGAAGCCTGCTCCTCCTGTTACAAGTATTCGTTTCATGTACCTTATTTATTAATGTTGAAACTATTTGAGCCTATCATGTTTCCGTCGGCAAAGATGAACACTTTGTATGTTCCTGCCTGCAGAAACTCTTCAATGTCCCAATATACGGTTACTGCCTGCTCTTCGCCGGTGTACTCTATATATTTCTTGATTGAGTATTTGAGCTCTTGTCCTTCGTATGGGAATGTGTCGCCGGCGCTCTTTGCAAGTACCTCTTCGTCGGGCTTCATGATGCGCACGTAGATGGTCTTTTCACCTGTCTCCGAAGTGATGTTCTTGGCAATTGTGAAGCCGATGGCAAATTTCTTTGCGTCTTTAATCTTTTTCGCGGCCTTGCCATTCTTCTTCAAGGGGGTGAAGCTGATGCCTATCGCGTCGAGCTGCGAGGCGAGGGTTACCTTTTTGGTAAGGTTTTCCTTCTCCTCGGTGATTTTGTTAATTGTGCGTGTGGCCTCGCTATAGCGTGCCTTTACGCGTTTGTTCTCTTTTTGCAGCTGTTCGTTGGCGCGGTTCAGAGAGTCTATCTGCACTACGTAGCTGCGAAGCACGGCGCGCACGGTTGCAAGCTCCTTCTTCAGTCGTGTGATTTCGGCAGCGTCGGTTGCCTTTGTCTGGCGCAGTTCTTCGAGCAACTGCTGTGTCTTCAGTTTCTCCTGTTCGAGCTTATCCTGCAGCGAGTCGTTGGTGATGCGCACCTGAAGCTCGTCGTACTGTGTGGCGAAGCTTGAATATTCATTCTCGAGCTCCTCTTTCTCTATGGCGAAAAGCTCCTGCATCTCCTCATTCTGCTTACGGCTGTCCATGAGCATTACTCCCATGATGATGGTCGCTATCAGCATGACTGCCGACAGGGAAATGAATACTATTTTCTGTTTGTCTAATGCCATTTTCCTTTTTTATTAGTTAGACAATTTCTGAATGTTCTCTTTGAGCATTGCTATCTTTTCGTTGGCGTCGGCCTGCTTTTTCTTCTCGGCAGCGATGATGTTCTCGGGTGCCTTGCCCACGAAATTGGGGTTGCCGAGCTTGGCCTCTACCTTTTTGAGGAATCCTTCGAGGTAGGCGAGTTCCTCTTGCAGCTTGGCAATTTCGGCATCTTTGTCGATGAGGTCGCCCAGGGGTACTGCGTACTCTGTGGTGCCTACGCGGAAAGATACTGCCGATGCGTCGGCTGTTGCTACGTAGTCGATAGATGAAAGCTCTCCCATCTTTGCAAGCACGCTCTCGAGGCCTTTTACGGGGGCGTCGCCTACAATCTGCAGGGCGAGGGGTGTGCGGGGAGAAATATTCTTCTGTGTACGTGTGTTACGTATGTTTGTGATTACCTCTTTGCATGCTTCAATTTTGGCGATGAGCTCTTCGTCGCAGGGCTGGCACAGGTCTTTGATGCTCTGTGTCATGAGGCTCTCGCCATCCTTGCGCTCGCTGAGTGACTGCCACAGCTCCTCGGTGATGAAGGGCATGAAGGGGTGCAGCAGGCGAAGAAGGTCGTTGAAGAATCCGAGTGTAGCTTCGTATGTTGCTGCGTCGATGGGCGAGCCGTATGCGGGCTTGATCATTTCCAGGTACCATGCTGAGAATTCGTCCCAGAAGAGTGTGTAGACGCTCATAAGTGCCTCACTGATACGGTATTTGCCAAAGAGGTCCTCAATCTCGGCTGCCTTCTGCGCGAGGGTTGCCTTGAACCAGTTGATGGCTATTGCCGAGCTTTCGGGCTGCTGGATGTCGCTGCTTACGTTCCAACCGTTTACGAGACGGAAGGCGTTCCATATTTTGTTGCAGAAGTTACGGCCCTGCTCACACAATGACTCGTCGAAGAGAATGTCGTTGCCGGCGGGTGCCGAGAGCATGATACCCATGCGAACACCGTCTGCTCCGTAGCGGGCAATGAGGTCGAGGGGGTCGGGGCTGTTACCGAGTGACTTGCTCATCTTGCGGCCCAGCTTGTCGCGAACGATACCTGTGAAATATACGTTGCGGAAGGGCATGTCTCCTTTGTATTCGTAGCCTGCCATAATCATACGTGCCACCCAGAAGAAGATGATGTCCGGACCGGTAACGAGGTCGCAGGTGGGGTAGTAGTAGTTAATCTCTTTGTTGTCGGGCTGCTGAATGCCGTCGAACAGTGAGATGGGCCACAACCAAGAGCTGAACCATGTGTCGAGTGCATCTTCGTCCTGTGTAAGGTCGGCAGCTGTGATGTTCTCGCGGCCGGGGAGTGCGCGTGCGAGCTCCACTGCCTGCTCGATGTTCTCGGCAACAACGAACTGCTCCTCCTGTCCCTCGGCTGTGGGAAGGAAATATGCGGGGATGCGGTGACCCCACCACAGCTGGCGGCTGATGCACCAGTCCTGAATATTTTCGAGCCAGTTTTTGTATGTTGTCTTGTATTTTGTGGGGTAGAATTTGAGCTTGTCCTCCATTACAGGGGGGAGTGCAATGTCGGCGAAGTGCTGCATGCTGAGGAACCACTGCATACAGAGACGGGGCTCGACAGCTGTGTCGGCGTTGCGCTCGCTGTATCCTACTTTATTAATATAGTCTTCTACTTTCTCGAGAAGGCCTGCTGCCTCGAGGTCTTTTGCAATCTGCTTGCGCACCTCCATGCGATCCATGCCTACGTACATGCCTGCTGCCTCGCTGATTGTTGCGTCGGGGTTGAAAATGTCGATTGTCTCGAGGTTGTGCTTCTTGCCCAGCATATAGTCGTTTGTGTCGTGGGCGGGGGTAACCTTCAAGCAACCTGTTCCGAACTCAATCTCTACGTAACGGTCCTCGACTACGGGAATCGAGCGGCCTACGAGGGGTACGATTACTCTCTTACCCTTGAGCCAGCTGTTCTTGGGGTCTTTGGGGTTGATGCACATTGCTGTGTCGCCCATGATTGTCTCGGGACGTGTGGTGGCAACCACTGCGTAACGGCGGCCATCGGCGTCGCGGTGCAGTATCTGGTGCTTCACTGTGGGGTCGAAAGCTGCGTCGGGAGCCAGTGTAACTGCGTCGCTCTCCTCGCCGTCGGTGCTTCCGGCTGCCTCTTCTACATAATATTTAAGGTAGTAGAGTTTGCTTTTCTCCTCTTTATAGATAACCTCTTCGTTGCTGAGGGCTGTCTGGGCTTTGGGGTCCCAGTTTACCATGCGAAGGCCACGATAGATGAGGCCTTTGTTGTAGAGGTCGCAGAATACTTTGATAACGCTGTTGCTGCGTGTCTCGTCCATGGTGAAAGATGTTCTTTCCCAGTCGCACGATGCTCCGAGCTTGCGCAACTGCTTGAGGATGATGCCTCCGTGCTCGTCGGTCCACTCCCAAGCGTGCTTCAGAAACTCCTCGCGTGTGAGGTCGCTCTTCTTGATGCCCTGCTCGGCGAGCTTTTTCACTACTTTGGCCTCGGTGGCGATTGATGCGTGGTCGGTACCGGGTACCCAGCATGCATTCTTGCCCATCATACGGGCGTGGCGCACGAGAATATCCTGAATGGTGTTATTCAGCATGTGTCCCATGTGCAGGACTCCGGTTACGTTGGGCGGGGGAATTACGATTGTATAGGGTTCTCTCTCGTCGGGCTCGGAGTGAAACAGATTGTGTTTCATCCAATACTCGTACCATTTTTCCTCAACTTCTGCCGGAATATATGTGCTTGCTAAACTCATGTATTTTGTTTTTTAATTTATCGTTTCGGTTTTTTATCGCTAAAAATTAACTGCAAAGTTAATCTATATTATTAAATTAATTACATTTGCAGCCGAAAAATTAAGTATTATGCATAGCAGAAGTGAAATTTTGGCGGCTTTCGGCCGTTTTTTGGATGTTCTCGACGAACTTCGCGAGAAGTGTCCGTGGGATAGAAAGCAAACAAACGATAGTCTGAGACCCAATACCATCGAGGAGGTTTATGAACTTTCCGAGGCATTGATGAACGACGATACTCCCGATATTTGTAAAGAATTGGGCGACGTTGCCCTGCACGTTGCATTCTATGCGAAGATTGCTTCGGAGAAGGGGCAGTTTGACCTGAAGGATGTTTTTGACCGTCTGTGCGAGAAGCTTATCTACCGTCATCCGCATGTGTTCGGGTCGACGGTTGCCGAGACTGCCGGTGAGGTGTGCAAGAATTGGGAGGAACTTAAACTGAAGGAGAAGGATGGCAACAAGAGTCTGCTCAGCGGAGTGCCTGCTTCTCTGCCTTCGCTTATCAAGGCCTATCGTATGCAAGAGAAGGCTGCGAACGTGGGTTTCGACTGGGAGAATAAAGAGGATGTGTGGAACAAAGTTACCGAGGAGTTGCAGGAGCTGCGTGTGGAGTTTGAGCGTGGCGACAAGGCTGCTGCCGAGGCTGAATTTGGTGATTTTATCTTCAGCATTGTGAATGCCGGCCGTCTCTATCATATGAATCCCGACAATGCTCTTGAGCTTACAAATAAGAAATTTTACAATCGTTTCTCATACGTTGAGCAGCGTGCCAAAGAGCAGGGAAAATCTCTGCGTGAAATGACTCTTGGAGAGATGGATGAACTTTGGAACGAAGCAAAGAAACTGCAGGGATAATTTCCTTCATTTTAACATAAGATAGCCGCCTTTCTTGTCTATTTTGAACAAGAAGGGCGGTTTTTCTTTCTCTTCTCGCTATTTTTTCGCCCCTAAATTGCAATTTTCGCCCCCAAATGAGGGCTTTTGCCCCGTAGTAGGCGCTTGTTTCATTATATTTTTGTTTCTTGTGAGTGTGACAA
Source organism: Bacteroidaceae bacterium (assembly GCA_017547585.1). Taxonomy (GTDB): domain Bacteria; phylum Bacteroidota; class Bacteroidia; order Bacteroidales; family Bacteroidaceae; genus HGM04593. The sequence continues at coordinate 19,243 of JAFYPH010000009.1, forward strand.
TAATTTTGCCCCACGAATTGAAAAATAATAGAAATTTGATGTATGGATACAGCGCTTAGAACTGTTTGCTGCTTTGGCGACTCGGTGATGAAAGGTATTGTTGTCGATAAGGAAAATTCTCCTGTCGACGGACTTAAATATAAGATTAGTGACATGGGCTTTGCTGCCCGTTGTCGTCGCACTTTGGGTATTGAGGTAGAGAATTTTGCCCGTTTCGGAGGAATGGTTACTCACGGAATGAAATTTGTCGATAGGTACGCTGACAGGATAAAGTCGGCCGATTATGTGCTGTTCGATTATGGTGGCAATGACTGCGATTTTAATTGGGCTCAGATTTCTGCGCGTCCCGATGATGTTCATCTGCCGAATGTGCCGATTGAGCAGTTTAGCGAAAAGTACAGGGAACTTATTGAGCGTGTGAAGGCTATGGGTGGTCGTCCGGTGCTGCTGACGTTGCCTGTGCTGGACCCTGAACGTTATTTCCGCTTCCTTTCAAAGGGGCTGAATGCCGAAAATATTCTCGGTTGGCTGCAGGGCTCGGTGCTGAACATCGACCGATGGCACGAGCGTTACAATATGGAGGTGATGCGCCTCGGTGTTCTCACTCATACGCCTGTAATTGATATTACTTCTGTCTTTTTGGAGCGCAGAAACTACTTTGACTATCTGTGCGAGGATGGTATTCACCCTAACGAGGCCGGACATCAGCTGATTGAGGAGGCTATAATCGGCTATCTTCGTCGCATGAAGATGATTGCGTGACGCGTTTTTATTGCGGTTTTTTTGTTAATTTGTGCTCACTTGCTTATTTTTGTAAAATTATATTAGAGTGACTATTATTAACAAATGCAATTATTTACGATGAAACGTGTAGTTTTTATTGATTATGTGCGTGTCTTTGCTTGCTTTTTGGTGATGCTTGTTCACGCAAGCGAGAACTTTTATGGTGCCGAAGGCTCGACGGACATGGCCGGCCCGCAATCTTTCCTTGCAAACGAGGCCGACCGTCTGTGGGTGTCGGTGTATGATGGTTTTTCGCGTATGGCGGTGCCTCTTTTCATGATTGTCTCTGCTTATCTTTTGGTGCCCATAAAGAAAGGGCTGACATCGTGGCAATTCTATGCGCGTCGTTTCGCGCGTGTGGTGCCTCCGTTCCTCATTTTTATGATTCTTTACAGCACTTTGCCCCTGTTGTGGGGACAGCTGGACGCTGCTACTTCTATGAAGGATCTTTCGCGTCTGTTGCTTAATTTCCCGACAATGGCGGGCCATCTGTGGTTCATCTATCCACTCATCAGTCTCTATCTTTTTATTCCTATAATTTCGCCGTGGCTCAGTAGTGCATCGGCGCGCGAGGAGCGTTTCTTCATTGGACTCTTCCTGCTCTCGACCTGCATTCCTTTCCTTAACCGCTGGTGCGGCGAGGTGTGGGGACAGTGCTTCTGGAACGAGTATCATATGTTGTGGTATTTTTCGGGATTCCTGGGCTATCTTGTTCTTGCTCACTATATTCGTGTGCATCTTACGTGGAGCAGAAAGAGGCGTTTCGTGGTTGGTGCAATCGCTATGATCGTAGGTGCCTTCCTTACAATTTATTCGTTCTACACTCAGGCTGTTCCGGGTATTGTACACTCGACGCCTGTGATTGAGCTTGGTTGGGCTTTCTGCACTATTAACTGCGTGGTTCTCACTGCGGGAACTTTCCTGATGTTCTCTTGTATTGAGAAAGAGAGTGCTCCGGCTATCGTGACGGATATGTCTAAGATGAGCTATGGAATGTATCTGATGCACATTTTCTGGTTGGGCGTGTGGGTGACACTTTTCAAGCATACGTTGGCGCTGCCTTCTGTGGCTGCTATTCCTGCGATTGCTGTGGGTACGTTCGTTAGTTGTTACGTTACTACAAAATTGATTTCGTTTATTCCCGGCAGTAAGTGGATTATCGGATAGTGTATTCGAGTAGTTGATATTTTGATATTGTTAAGTGCCTTCCTCTTGGGAGGCACTTAATATTTTACTGTGGCTATTGCCTGTGATTTTGACAGTGCTGTATTTTTCTTTAAAGTAATCTATGTAACAGAGTGAGCAATGCTAATTGCAAGCATTTGTAACCTTCAAAAATAAAAATGGAAGTGTGTTTTTATTCAGCACTTCCGCTTTTAAGAGTAATTACAGTAATTTCGGGCTTCGCTCCCACTCGGAACGGGAACATTGTTTCGCCGAGTCCGATATTTACGTACAAGAATCTGTTTCCCTCTTTGTAGAGTCCCATATACTCTTTGTAGATGAAGCTGATGATTGACCACCCGAAGAGTGTCGATTGCATGGCGTGTGTGTGGCCCGAGAGGGTGAGGTCGATGTTGGTCTTTGGGAGGACCTCTGTGCGCCAATGGCTGGGGTCGTGTGTCAGTAGTATCTTGAACTTTCCCTCGGCTCCCTGAGCGGCTTTTGCGAGGTTGCCGTAGGAGCGGAATTTATGCTTTGTGGAGATATTTTCCACGCCTATGATGGAAATGCTCTCTTCACCATCATTGATGTTGCGGGTGATGCTCCTGTTTTCGTTGAGCAGCAGATTCCATCCGAAGGTTCTTTGCTGCCCGACAATTGCATCGGCATCTTTTTTGCGCAGCTCTTCGCTCTCCCATCTGTTGTAGAAACTGTAGTCGTGGTTGCCGAGGATGGAATATACTCCGTCGGTGGCGCGCAGCTTTGCGAGAATATCTTTCGTGCTCTCGAATTCGCTACTGTTCTGCGTTACAAGGTCGCCTGTGAAGAGTATCGCGTCGGGCTGTTGTGCGTTTATCTTTTCAACTATTCGTGCGAGGGCATCTTCGCGGCCGATGAATGATAGAAGGTGTATGTCCGAAATGTGCACTATCTTGTAGCCGTCGAACGCCTGCGGCACATTTTCCGATACAATCTCTACGCTGTTTGTCTGCGTTTGGTTGCGCTCGATGAATGCTCCGTAGAGGAGTGCGAGAGGCGGTACAAGCAGTATCCACAGCCCAGCTTTGAAACTTTTCCAGAAGAGCTTGCCCATGAGTTTCCTGACAGCCGCAACGATGGTTATCAGCAGTGTCAGGATGAGGGTGATTGCAAGCAGCAGTATAAAGGTAAAAATAAGATTCATAATTCTTTATTTTCGCAATGAACGGTGCAAAGATAGTGTCGTTTGATGTAACTTTCTTAATTTTAAGTTTTTTTATAGCTGCAAAAAAACGTGCCCCACAAAATTGTGGGGCACGCAGGAACTTTATTGGCTGTTTTTTTATTTCTTGATGTTGCTCTCCTCGAGGCCGTAGTGCTTGGCTGCATCCTCGCGTTTGAGGATGATGGCGATGAAGATGGCAACGAGGCCGAACACTGCGAAGATTGTCATTGGCAGTGTGTAGTCGTAGGTGGTGCCTGCCGCACTCTCCACTGTCGAGTATTTTTCAATCACCCATCCGATGAGTACGGGTACCATAGAGAGACCAATATTCTGAATGTAGAAGATGATTGCATAGGCCGAGCCTAACTGCTTCATGGGGATAATCTTGGGTACCGAGGGCCACAGTGCCGAGGGGACAAGCGAGAATGATATTCCCAAAAGTATCATCACTATGATGGCGAACCATCCGTAGTTGAGGATGGGCAGTGCGAAAAGCACGTGTACGGCAGTGAGAAGGAACGAGCCTATAATCATCAGTGTCGCGCCCTTGCCTATGCGGTCGTACATTGAGCCGAATACGGGTGTCAGCAGGATGGTGCCGAAGGGTATCATTGCGGGAATGAGGCCTGCGAGGTCGGGGGTGACATTGTATTTGTATATCATCAGTTTGGTGGCGAACTTCAGGAAGGGGAAGACTCCTGCGTAGAACATCAGGCACAGCAGGGTAATGAGCCAAAAGCCTTTGTTGGTGATGATGAATTTAATGTCGCTCATCTTGAAGCTCTCTTCGTCGTCGGAAGTGGTAACGACTGAATTGTCGAGCTTTTTATCCATTACACAGTAGGCAAGGTAGGCTACAAGGCCGATGCACAGAAGCGCTGCGCCCAGCAAAAGGGGCGAAGATATTGTGCCTGTGGCCTTTACCATAGGCAGACTGCAAGCGAGGGCTGCTGCTGTTCCGATACGTGCCATTGCCACCTGCAGGCCCATAGCGAGGGCAAGCTCGTGGCCTGTGAACCATTTTGCAATAATCTTGGTAACAGTGATTCCTGTGATTTCGGCTCCCATTCCGAAGATGGCGAATCCGAGTGCGGCCAGAATGACCTGCATGGGGTAGCCAAAGAGGGTTGCGTCGCCGAAATTGCTGTCTATGGCGTACCATTTGAGCAGTGTACCGGCAAACATCAGTGCGCAGCTACCGATACCTGTGAAGCGAATGCCGCATTTGTCGAGGATGATTCCGCCGAAGAAGAGCATCAGCAGGAATACGTTAATGTAGCCGTATGCGCCCGAGAAGAATCCATATTCGCCGCTTGTCCAGCCAAGGCCGCCTTCGGCCACGCTCTTTGTGAGCATGTCCTCGAGGGGTGCCATGATGTCTGTTATAAAGTATCCGCACATCATGGTGAATGATACTATGAGCATTGCTCCCCAGCGTGCAGCGGGTGAGTCGTTGAGCTTTTTCTGAATATTTTGTGTAAGTGTCATAAATTTTGTCTTTTAGTGATTATTTTACCCATTTGTCGAGCCATGCGAAGAAGGTGCGTTGCCACAGGATTCCATTCTGGGGTTTCAGCACCCAGTGGTTCTCGTCGGGGAAGAGCAGCAACTGCGCGGGTACTCCTCTGAGTTTGGCTGCGTTGAAGGCTGCCATCGACTGCGACGAGAGTATGCGGTAGTCGCGGTCGCCGTGGATGAGAAGGATGGGGGTGTCCCATTTCTCTACGAAACGGTGGGGAGAGTTGGGGTAGCTGTTCTTTGTCTTTTCGTTCTTCTCATAGGGAGCGCCGCCGAGGTCCCAATTTGTGAACCACGACTCCTCTGTCTCGTAGTACTGCTGCTCCATGTTGAAGAATCCGTCGTGGGCGATGAAGGCCTTGAAGCGTTTCTCGTGGTGTCCGGCCATCCACATTGCTGTGTAGCCGCCGAAGCTTGCTCCCACGCAACCCAGACGGTCATTGTCTACGTAGGGCTCTTTGGCAAAGTCGTCGATGGCTGCAAAGAGATCCTGCATGCACAGGCCGCCATAGTCGCCGCTGATGGCCTCGTTCCACTCCATTCCAAAGCCGGGGAGTCCGCGGCGGTTGGGGGCAATGACTATATAGTCGTTGGCTGCCATTATCTGGAAGTTCCAACGGTAGCTCCAGAATTGGCTGACGGGAGACTGAGGGCCTCCCTGGCAGAAGAGCAGGGTGGGGTACTTCTTGTTGGGGTCGAATTTCGGGGGGTAGATTACCCATGAGAGTATCTGCTTGCCGTCGACTGACTTGCACCAGCGTGCCTCGACCTTTCCGCGCTCAATCTGGTCGAGAATCTCTTTGTTCTCGGCTGTGAGCTGTGTGATTTTACCCTCGGCTTTTGCCTCGAGAGTGTAGATGTCTGTGGGCTCGCTGATTGACTGACGTGTGGCAATGAGCTTGTCGCCGAGCATTGACACTGAGGTGTAGTCGTAGTTGCCGCTTGTGATTTTTGTGAGGTTGCTGGCAAGGTCGATATTGTATATCATTGATGCACCGTGCCATACGCCTGTGAAATAGAGGCTTTTGCTGTCGGGCGCCCAGCAGTAGCTGTCGACGCTGCTGTCGAAGGGCTTCTCGCTGATGTAGCTCTGCTCGCCGGTGGCGATGTTCATCACGCACAGACGATTCTGGTCGCTCTCGTAGCCGTCGCGTTTCATGCTGAGCCATGCGAGGTGTGTGCCGTCGGGCGAGAAGGTGGGGGCTGTGTCGTAGCCGTAGTTAGATGTTGCCTCGCTCATCTTGCAGAGGTTTACAGAGCTGCCGTCCTCGGTGTTGTAGAGGTAGATGTCAGTATCGGTGCTTTTTGTGTACTCTACGCCCATCTTCTTTACGCAGGCATAGGCTATTTTCTTTGAGTCGTTGCTCCACGCGAGCTGCTCGACGCCGCCGAAGGGACGGTTGGGGCAGTCGTACTTTGTACCTTCGAGAATGTCCTTGCCGCCGCTGATGGTGTTGCCGTCAAACTGTGCGATGAAGGGGTGGGGGGCTGTGGTGAGCCACTCGTCCCAGTGTTTGTACATGAGGTCGTCGATGATCACTCCCTGCGAAAGGGGAAGGTCGGGGTATTTTTCGGCTGTACTTTCTTTGATGGGTACCTGCTGGATGAGAATCACGCTCTTCTCGTCGGGTGAGAAAAGAAAGCCGTCGACGCCCTTCTCGCTGTTGCTCAGCTGCTTGCGCTCGGTGCCGTCGGGGTTCATTTCCCACACTTGGCTGCTACCGCTTGCGTTAGAGAGGTAGGCTATCTTTGTGCCGTTCTTTATCCACACGGCACCGCTCTCGTTGCTTGCTGTCTGTGTGAGCAGTGTCTGATTGCTGCCGTCGGCCTGCATGATGTGCAGCGTGTGGTGGCTCTTGTTCTGGGGTACGCTGTAGTAGCTTACTCCGTAGACTACTTTGCTTGCGTCGGGCGACACGCTCACTGCGCCTATGCGGCCCATTGCCCATAGGGCCTCGGGGGTGAGGCGGCCGTTCTCCACTTTAATGGATGACTTTCCGATTATTTCGGCTGCATCTGTCTGCGTGCTCACTGACGGGGCATCGCTGCATCCTGTTATTGCAGCTCCTGATATTGCTATTGCTGCCATAATTGATTTTATTCCTTTCATATTATATGAATTTGTAGTTTATTCTGTGTCTGTTTTTTCTTTGTCACTTTTATGGTGCAAATATAGTGAATTTATGCTGATTTTCAATATAATTGTATCTGCTCGGTGGCAGAGTATATAAAAAAGATAGGCTTTACAAAAAACGCAAAGCCTATCTTTCATAAAAAGTCTGTGGCAGGACTATTTTTTCTCGAGCTTCATTCCGAGCATCATGCCTTTGTAGTTCTCGAGCAGTGTTGCGAGTGTAGCAATTGTTGTGCTGTAGCTTGCTGCTGCGGGAGCCACCTTCTGTACAAGGCCGAGCATCTTGTCGGCTTTGAATACGATGCTGAGTGTAGATACGTTGTATGCTACGTTAGCTGTGGCTGTGAAACGGCCGTAAAGGAAGCTGAACTGTATTGTCTTGTTCTCGCCGTCGAGTGTGTATTTACCCTTCAATTCGCGGTTACCCATCTTGAAAGTACAAGTGTCGTTCTCCTCGAATGTGAATGAACATTTACCCTCTTTAACGCCTACTTTTGCAAGGTAAGAGTTTGCTTTCTCCTCGATTTTGCTTGTTGCTACCGAGCCGCCAACCTGTGCAAGTGCATTTTCGCTCTCGAGCACGCATGAGGTGCCTTTGTATTTCCAAGTTCCCTGAATGGTTGACTTTGAAAGTGTTACGCTGTTGCCGATGAGTGTTCCGAGGACGTTGCTTACAAGGTTCTGTGTGCTCGATGTCTCTGAGCTTGAAGAGCCTGTAATCTTGCCAAGGATGTTAGAAAGGAACGACTGTGCGTTTACTGTACCCACTGACAATGTTGCCAAAAGGGCGAAGATTGCTATTTTTTTCATTTTACTCTGTCTATTTGTGTTTGTAATCGTTTGTTATTCAGCAGCCTCGGCTGTCTCCTCTTCGGGCTCTTTGAAATCTGTAATTTCGTTGGCCACGAGGATGTTGTACCATGAGTATATTTTCTTGATGTGTGTGATGTATACTCTCTCTTTGTCGTAGTCGGGAAGAACAGACTCGAAGTACTCTTTCATGTCTTCGGGAGTTGTCTCCTTGATGTTGAAGGGGAGCACGCCCTGTGCCTTCTCGAAAAGAAGCTGGAATACCTGACGCAAGGGTACCTCCTCGGTGTCTGTGTAGATTGCAATGTCGTCGAGAAGAACGATTTTGTCGCTGTTGTATACGGGGATACGTTTGTGTGTAGCGTCGATTGTTTCTACGATGAACATGTTGTTGCCGCGTGAGAGCATGCGATAGAGACCGGGCTTGCCCGATATTGTCATGATTGTTTCAAACATACTGTTATTGTTTTTTGTTTTTATTTATTTTTTGTTTCAATGCGTGCAAAAATACAATAGCTAAACGGTATTACAAAATTTTGGAACTGTATTTTCGTTCATAAATTTTCTTTGGCGTTCGGCGGCGCTCTTTAAATGCTTTATCCTGTGTTACTTAGAAGCGATTTTGCCGAGCATGGCTGTTATTTGCGGTAGCAATGGGGTGTCGGGGTTGTTGCATATTGCGTAGTCGCTTCTGGCGATGAGGCTTTCGGCGGCTATCTGCTCGTTGAGACGTTGCTCCACCTCGTGGCGTGTGGCGTTGCTGCGACGGCAGGCGCGGGTGATGCAGGTCTCGCGGTCGGCGTACACGACAACTGCGATGTCTACGCTGTCGCGCAGCCCGCACTCGAAGAGTATTGCCGATTCTACTGCAACAATGGCGCTATTTTGTTTTTTGCTCCACTCCTCGAAGTCCTCTCTGACGCGCGGATGCACTATGCTGTTTATCTTTTGCAGGGCCGATGCGTCGTTGAAAATGATGCTTGCAAGGTGTCTCCTGTCGAGCTCTCCGGCCGGGGTGTAACATTCTTTTCCGAATGTTTCCATTATCATGCTGCGGGTGCGTACATCCTTTTGCATCAATCTTTTGGCCTCTGTGTCGCAGTCGTACACGGGAATGCCCATTGTGCGGAAGATGGTCGAGAGCATCGACTTTCCGCTGCCAATGTTTCCGGTGATGCCTATCTTCAGGGGCTTGCTCATTGGTGCTCTATGAGGTATTCTACTTCGTTGGGGATGATGCGTATGTTGCGCACTCCTTCGGGGTGCTTCAGCAGTGTCAGTTTCACCTTGTCGGATGTGTTTCCGTAAATGTCGCCGTACATGATTCCTATCGAAAAGTCTCCGGGCTTTATGGAGTCTATCTGTGTCATATTTACATTGAATATCACTTTTGCCTTCGAGGGGAATGCTTTCAATGTGTAGTTTGCGGGGAATCCGACGCCTTTTATCGTTTTTTCGAACGACTTTTCGGTGTAGGGCGTTACGGGGATTTTTATGTTTACGTTCTCGGGACTGTATTTTACTCCTTCACGGCTCTGCAATTTTACGTCGATGGTGAGTGAGTCGCGCAGCTCTGTCCTGTTTATCTGCTCGGTGTAGACGAGGTGCATGGTGTCTGTTGCCGATTGCGGACCGAATACCCACACTGAGTCGGGGGTGATTTTAATGTCGCCTATTTCGTATTGTACGGCCGAGGATATTTCGCCGACAATCTCCACAGGGTATTTCTTTGTGCTCTCCTGTGTGTAGTATATTATGGAGTCGGGCGACAGGGAGATTACCTCTGTGGATGATGCAAGCTGTCCGGTTATCTGCTTTCTGAGGGCGGTAGTGGACATTGACAGTCGGCCGCTCTGCTTCTGAAAGTCTTTGTATTCTGCTGTGATGGGCAGGAAGGTCTGCATGGTGTAGTTGAGCAGCACTGTTCCGCGGTCGCGGATTTTAAGTGTGACGTGCTCGTTACCTGTGGTGACAGCATAAAGGTCTGCGGGTATTTTCTTTACTCGCAGGGGAATCTCTATTTCTGTTTCGTAGTACTTGTTGAGTGTCATCATCAACCACAAGCTACACGATACGAAAAAGAAAAACAGGAAGAGTAAAAATTCTCTTCCCGGTAAAAATTTGTTATTTTTCAGTTTCAGTTTCAAGGTTTTCCTTTTTTCTGATTGAAATTAATTGGCTGTCTGCTGGCTCTGCATTGCTGCGGGGTCGGCGTATACACAGTTCTTGTCCACGCGGATTACTACGTTGTGGCTGATTTCGATGTTTACTGCAGTGTCCTCTACGCTTTTAATCTTTCCGTAGATGCCACCGCTGGTGATTACGCTCTGTCCTGACTGAAGACCGCGACGGAAGTTGTCAATCTCTTTCTGACGTTTGCGCTGGGGACGAATCATCATGAAGTACATGATTGCTATGATGATTACGAACATGAAGAGGGGGCTGCCCAAGATGGCCTGCATGCCGCCTGCTGCGTTGAGTAATGTGCTCATGGTTATTTATTTGTTTAAGGTTTATTTGTTTATTATATTCTCGCTTTTCAGTTTCTTTGTAATTGTGTCGAGCAGTCCGTTGATGAATGAGCTGCTCTTGGGGGTGCTGTAGTATTTCGCAATCTCTACGTACTCGTTGAGTGTTACGCTCAAGGGTATCTGGGGGAATGTTGTAACCTCGGCGAGGGCTGTCTGCATGATGATTACGTCCATGAATGCGAGACGTGACATGTCCCAATTCTTTGAGCTTTCGCTCATCATCTTGCGGTACTCGTCGGCATTCTGTATGGTTGCCTTGATGAGCTTGTGAGCGTACTCTACATCCTCGTCGTCCTTGTATTCGGGCAGCAGTTTCTGCATTTCGCCCTCTTCCTCGTCGAAACGCTTGATGGTCTTCAGCACAAATGTGTCTACAATTGCCTTGTCGTCGTTCCAATAGAGGCTGAGCTCCTCGAGAAGTGTGTCGAGATCTTCGTTGTTGAAGATGAAATTCTTGTAGAGCTTGCGCCAGAGTTCGCGATCCTCTTCGTATGATGATGTCTGAGACTCCATATACTCCTTATATATATCACTCTCTACAATGGTGTCGAGCAGACGACGCAAAAAGTCGGAGTAATTTACCCAGTCGAGCTTGCTCTTCTCGCTGAACTTTATAAGCTCTTCGTTGGCCTCAATCTGCGCAGCCAGACGGTTGTTGACGAACTTGAGGTTGGGGTTGATGTCGCTTGCTGTGGGGCGCACCTTGCGCATGTTGAAAGAGATGCGGTCGGCTGCGTAGCGTGTTACGGCTACAATGAGCAACAACAGGAATTTGTAAAGGTCGTACGACTTTGACAAGCTGAAAAATACTTCATCTTCGGCAGCTTTTATGCTCTTGCCGGAGTTTTTGTAATAGGCGTATACTACCTGAATAACTTTAAGACGGATGAGAACTCTGTTTATCATAAATTACCACTTCTTGTGATTTGTCTGCAAAGGTCGCATTTTCTTGTGACACCTACAAACAAATTTTGCATTTTCTTTTATCGTTGCCACTTTTCTTTGTATAACAAAATAAAAATTGAATTTTCTTGTTTTTTTTTGCTCGAATGAAAAAAAATATTCAAATTTGGGGCGAATTTAATTTTTAACACAAACTATTGACGATGGAAGACTACAAAAAGAGCGGAATTGGCGACAATGAAAAGGAGATAGTCTTTTCACAAGCCATCAAAGCCGGTAAGAGAATTTATTACATTGATGTGAAGAAGAATCGTAAAGATGAAATGTATCTTTCGATTACCGAGAGTAAGAAAGTTGTGTCGGGCGAGGGGGATGATGCTACTGTGACATTCGAAAAGCATAAAATATTCCTCTATCGTGAGGATTTCGAGAAATTTGCTACAAGCTTGCGTGGGGCCATCGATTTTGTCGTTGCTGCTCAGGGCGAGTATCAGCCTCGTGTGTACGATGCGCTTCCCGAGAGCGATAATCACGAGGATAATATTAAAATCGATATTGATTTTTAACGTATATACGCAATTTATTTATAAAAGATTTTGCTATTTCCCCGAAAATGCGTACCTTTGCGGCGCTTTTTTGGGCATCGTGTGATGGCGAATTAAGCAAAAGTATTAATCTTAATTTAGAGTAACACATTTTTAACATGAAAACAATCAGTGTAAGTGGTTCAAGCAGAACCGAGGTAGGCAAGCGCGCTACCAACGCATTGCGTAAAGAGGGTTTGGTGCCCTGCTGTCTCTATGGCGAGAAGAAAGACGAGAATGGCAACCCCGTTGCTACAGCTTTCAGCGTACCCGTTGAGGGTCTTCGCAAGTTGATCTACACTCCCGACATCTTTGTTGTTGAGTTGACAATTGACGAGAAGCCCGTTAAGGCTGTTATGCGTGAGATTCAGTTCCACCCTGTAAAGGACAACGTTCTCCACGTAGATTTCTATGAGATTACAGACGAGAAGCCCATTGTAATGGCTGTTCCCGTTAAACTTGAGGGTCTTGCTCAGGGTGTTCGCGCCGGTGGTAAGCTCGTTCAGTTGCAGCGTCGTCTCAAAGTTAAGGCTCTCTACACAAACATCCCCGAGAAGTTGGTTATCGACGTAACTGCTCTTGAGCTTGGTAAGTCTATCAAGGTAGGTGAGGTTTCATTCGAGAACCTTGAGCTCGTAACTCCCAAAGAGGCTCTTGTATGTGCTGTTAAGACTACACGTGCTTCTCAGGCTGCTGCCGCTGCTGCTGCAAAGAAATAAGCACCTAAAAGTTTCTGAAAATGAAGTATTTGATTGTTGGCTTGGGCAACATCGGACGAGAGTACGAGAATACCCGCCACAATATAGGTTTCACAGTATTGGACGCCTTTGCAAAGGCGTCCAATACTGTTTTTAGCGACCGCCGCTATGGCTATGTTGCCGAGGTTTCTATGCGTGGTCATAAGCTGGTGCTGCTGAAGCCCTCCACCTATATGAATCTCAGTGGAAATGCGGTGCGCTACTGGATGCAGGCCGAGAAGATTCCTTTGGAGAATGTGCTGGTGATTGTGGATGATATTGCTCTGCCGCTGGGCTCTCTGCGTCTAAAAGGGCAGGGTAGCGATGGTGGTCATAATGGCCTGAAGCATATTGCTGCTACGCTGGGTACCACTTCTTATGCGCGTCTGCGTTTCGGCGTTGGCAACGATTTTGGTAAAGGTCGTCAGGTGCAGTTTGTGCTTGGAACGTTCGATGCTACCGACGAGCAGCCTGTGATTGACGAGCAGGTGCCTGTGGCTGTTGAGATTATCAAGAGCTTCTGCCACATTGGTCTTGCACGCACGATGAATGTCTATAACCAAAAGGGTGGTGCTGCAAAATGAATGCTCAGGCTCGTATAGACAAATGGTTGTGGGCGGTGCGCATTTATAAGACGCGCAGCATTGCCGCCGAGGCTTGCAAGAAGGGACACATTATGGTGCGCGACAAGGCTGTGAAGCCCTCTTTTCTTGTGCGCGTGGGTGATATTGTTCAGGTGAAAAAGTCGCCCATCACTTACTCTTTCAAGGTGTTGCAGTGTGCCGAGAATCGTGTGGGCGCGAAGCTTGTGCCCGAGCTTATGGAGAATGTTACTCCGGCCGAGCAGTATGAGGCACTGGAGATGAGCCGCATCAGTGGCTTTGTCGACCGTGCCCGCGGTACGGGACGTCCCACGAAGAAGGAGCGTCGCAGCATGGATACCTTTATCGACAGTGCTGCAGATTTCGATTTCGAGGAATTCGATTTTGAGGATTAAGAAATATACTCATAAAAAAAGCGAGCCATGGCTCGCTTTTTTTTGCTCTATGCTCATTTTCTTTACTTTATAAATACAAAGTACACTGCGAGTATCAGCAGTATGAAGGCTACAATGTGGTTCCACGCGAGTGCTTCGCCCTTGAAGCAGAGGGTGACGATTGCTCCGAATACGATGATGGAGATTGCCTCCTGAATAACTTTCAGCTGCACAAGCGAGAAGGGGCCGCCGTTGATCTCCGAGCCGATGCGGTTGGCGGGGATGAGGAACGAGTATTCCAACATTGCTATTGCCCAGCTTATCAGAATGATGAAGATGAGCGGGGTAGAGGAGCTGATTATCTTCATTTGCTGCAATTTGAGATTGCCGTACCATGCAAAGGTCATGAAGGTGTTCGAGATTATCAGCATTAATACAGTTAGTAGTGCTTTGTTCATTTTTCTATTTTATTTTGTGATTTTTCTATTCGTGGGGGTAGTAGCTCTGCCTGAATATTGCTCATGCTGCCCCAAAGGTTGTAGCGTGCCTCGGGGTTCAGTGTCTCCAGATGGCCCAGCAGCTGTTTCATCTGCTCCCTGTTGCTGTCGCGCTCATAAGGGCATCTTTTTACCTGCTGCGGATATTGGGCCAGCTTCGAGAGTGTCTCAATCTCTTTTTCGTCGACGAGGCACAGGGGACGTATGACTGTCAGCGGGAATTTCTTCATCTGCATGGTGGGTGCCATGGCCGAGAATGCTCCCTGAAAGGTGATATTCATGAGCATTGTTTCGAGAAAGTCATCCATATTGTGACCCAGCGCCAGCTTGTTGCATCCGAGCTCTTGTGCGAGGGTGAAGAGTGCTTTTCGTCTGTTCCAAGAGCACAGAAAGCATGGCGATTTTCGCTTGTCGGTGCTTGCGTCGAACTCGCTCTCTACAAGGTGGAACTCCACTCCGTTGCGTGCGCAGAATTCTTTCAATATCGTAGCGTCGGAGAGATATTCTATGTTGCGCAGACGTATGTGGGCTGCAACGAGGTTTATGCGGGGCTTCAGTATGCGGCTGCGGGCTGCGAGAAACTCGAGCAGTGCCAGCGAGTCCTTTCCTCCCGAGAGGGCGACAAGTATGCGGTCGCCATCGTCAAGCATCCTGTAGTCGGTCAATGCTTTTTTGAAGCGACGCTCTATCTTTCTTCTTATCTGTTGTTCGGGAGTGGGCAGCGGCATTTCTCTTGGTGATTTCGCAATAATCTGGCTGCAAAGTTACAAAAATTAATCCAATTAGCTCTCTCTTCGTCCTATTTTGCTCTTCTCTATTTTGTTGAATGTGGCTCTCAATGGCAGCACTTTTTTACAAATATTGAAAATTATTTTAAAAAAATCGCTCATATAATCCATTCTACAGATATTGTTCGTATATTTGTAATTATTGACTGATGTATATTGCCTTTGTTGGGCAGATACTATACGTTCGGTCTTTTGTTGGTGAATGAAATTAATTTGAATTATGACTAGAATATTTATATCTGTTCTTTTGCTTTTTACCTGTGCGGTTGCCTCTTTTGCGCAGTCGACAAGGGAGAAGGCGCGCGCCTTGTTCAATGATGGCAATTATATTGAGGCAAAGCCCATTTTCGAGTCTCTTCTGAAAAAGTCGCCCAAGGATGGCAGTTACAATTATTGGTACGCTGTGTGCTGTTTCGAGACTAACGACACTGTTGCCGATGTTGAAAAGATGCTCAAATATGCGACTACCCGCCGCGTGAACGATGCTTATCGCTATCTGGGAAACTTCTATAAGAGCCAATTTCGTTACGACGATGCTGTTGCAAGCTACGAGGAGTTTATCGACGTCTGCAAGGTGGACAGCATCATAGAGTTCTACGAAGAGCAGTGCGAGCATCTTAAACGTCTGCAGCGCATGATGAAGATGACCGAGCGCGTGTGCGTGGTGGATAGTTTCGTAGTGGATAAGAATCGTTTCCTGTCGGCCTACCGCACGGGACGTGACATTGGTACGCTTGCCACTGCTGCCGACTATTTCAACAAGGCCGATGCGCAGGGTACGGTTGCTGTAACCGAGCGCGGTACCGACCTCTATTTCTCGCAGGCTGTTGCCACTGAGGATGGCTCGCTGCTGAAGCTTTTCCACTCTACAAATGTGAATGGAAAGTGGGGCGAGGCTGTGCAGCTCGAAGGCATTGAGACTGATGGTAACGACTGCTATCCTTTCATGGCTGTCGACGGCTCTACATTCTATTTTGCAAGCGACGGCGAGGGCTCTATCGGCGGATACGATATTTTTGTCACTCGCTACGATTCGGAGGATGGTACTTTCCTGAAGCCCGAGAATGTGGGAATGCCCTTCAATTCCGAGGCTAACGATTATATGCTTGTGGTGAACGAGATTGCCAACCTCGGTTGGTTCGCTACCGACCGCCGCATGGACGAGGGTAAAGTGTGTGTCTATGTATTTGTGCCCAACGCCACAAAGTCTACATATAATTACGAGTCGGAGGATTCACTGAGAATTGTGGGGCTTTCGCAGCTCTCCTCTATTGCCGACACGCAGAGCGACGAAGATGTCGTGAGAAAGGCGCGTCAGAAACTGCTGATGTTGCTCTACGAGCAGAAGGATGTTGTAAAGAACAATGGCTTTCTCTTTGTTATTGACGACCTTACGGAGTATACTGATGTTAAGCAGTTTAAGTCTCCCGAGGCACGAAAGATGTACGACGAGTGGAAGAAGCGTTCCGAAAAGTATGCATCAGATGCTGCACTTCTCGAGAAGCGCCGCGACGAGTATGCTGCTGCCAATGCCGGCAAAAAGCAGACTTTGGCTGCGCCGTTGCTCGAGCTTGAGAATCGCCTCATCGACGAGGCCGAGGCTCTCGAGGAGCTTTTGGTGCGCATAAGAAACACTGAAAAAATATTCATTTCTAAATAGTTTTTGCTATGGAATTGTTTGTAATTGTATTGCTGATAGCGCTGGGCACTATTCTTCTCGTTGCCGAGATTGCGCTGATTCCCGGCTTCGGCGTTTCGGGTATTGCGGGTATTGCAGCGATGATAGGCTCTGCTGTCTACGCCTTTATGCAGATGGGTGAGATTGCCGGATGGATTACCATTGCCATTGTCATCCTTGTGTCTATCGCGCTCATCCTGTGGGCTATTTATGGAAAGTCTCTCGACAATGTGGCTCTCAAAGAGAATATCTCCTCGACGGTTGCCGATGCCGATGCTTCCGGTATTAATGTTGGCGACAGGGGAGTCTCTGTCACAAGATTGGCTCTCATTGGCGAGGCAAAGTTCGGCGACAACATCGTCGAGGTTACTTCGGCCGACGGCTTTATCGACGAAAAGTGCGAGATTGTCGTTACACGCATCAACGCCGGCGTTATTTATGTAGAAAATGTATAATTAATTAATAAATTTATAAACTATGGTGGTAATTGGTTTGTCGGCAGTAGCGGTAATTGTCGTGCTGTCAATATTCTTTCACTATGTGCCGTTTGTCCTTTGGCTTTCGGCAAAGGTTTCGGGTGTGCAGATTTCTCTGTTGCAACTTTTCCTGATGAGAATCCGCAACGTTCCTCCTCATGCTATTGTGCAGGCTATGATTGAGGCCCACAAAGCCGGATTGAACGATATTACTCGTGACGGACTCGAGGCTCACTATCTTGCAGGTGGTCACGTTGCAAAGGTTGTTCATGCTCTTGTGTCGGCGTCGAAGGCTAACATCGAGCTTACTTTCCAGATGGCTACGGCTATCGACCTTGCCGGTCGCGACGTGTTCGAGGCTGTGCAGATGTCTGTGAATCCCAAGGTTATCGATACTCCCCACGTTACAGCTGTGGCAAAGGATGGTATTCAGCTTATTGCTATTGCTCGTGTGACTGTGAGAGCAAATATCAAACGTCTCGTCGGTGGTGCGGGTGAGGATACTGTTCTTGCGCGTGTAGGCGAGGGTATCGTTTCGTCTATCGGCTCGGCCGAGAGCCACAAGGCGGTGCTCGAGAACCCCGATTCTATCTCTAAACTTGTGCTCAAGAAGGGACTCGATGCGGGTACTGCTTTCGAGATTCTCTCTATCGACATTGCCGATATTGACATAGGTAAGAACATCGGTGCTGCTCTGCAGATTGACCAGGCTAATGCCGACAAGAATATTGCTCAGGCAAAGGCCGAAGAGCGCCGTGCAATGGCTGTCGCTCTCGAGCAGGAGATGAAGGCTAAGGCTCAAGAGGCTCGTGCAACCGTTATCCAGGCCGAGGCTGAAGTTCCCAAGGCTATGGCCGAGGCATTCCGCACAGGTAATCTGGGCATCATGGACTACTATCGCATGAAGAATATTCAGGCCGATACTGCCATGCGCGACAATATTGCAAAGGATTAATTTTAGCGAATTTCCTGCTATGAAACGATATTTTCCCCCTTCGGAACTCCTCATCGAGGAGAATGGGGCTGTGTACCATCTGGGCCTGAAGCCCGAGCAGCTTGCCGACAAAGTTATTCTTGTGGGCGACCCTAACCGTGTGCCCAAGGTTGCTGCTTTCTTCGAGAGTACCGAGTGCGACGTCTCGGCGCGCGAGTTCCGCACCATCACCGGCTCGTACAAAGGCAAGCGCATAAGCGTTGTCGGAACGGGTATCGGATGCGACAATATCGATATTGTGATGAACGAGCTCGATGCTCTTGCCAATATTGATTTTTCTACTCGCGAAGAGAGGGATTCTTTCCGCCAACTGCAGGTTGTTCGCATAGGCACTTGCGGTGGTTTACAAGAGTTTACCCCCACGGGGTCGGTTATCTGCTCTATGAAGTCTATTGGCTTCGACGGACTGCTCAATTTCTACGAGGGCCGCAACGAGGTGTGCGACCTTGAGTTCGAGAAGGCTTTCATGCAGCATATGGATTGGTCGCCTCTGTTGGCCGCTCCTTATACTATAGATGCCGATGCCGAGCTTGCCGAGCGCATTGCCGGCGAGGAGATGGTGCGTGGTGTTACAATCTCCTGTGGCGGATTCTTCGGCCCCCAGGGACGTCGTCTGCGTGTTCCGTTGGCTTTCCCCGAGCAGAATAGTCGCGTGGAGTCTTTCTGCTACGATGGCTGGAAAATAACGAATTTCGAAATGGAAAGTTCGGCTGTTGCGGGACTGTCGCGACTGATGGGCCACAAGGCTGTTACCGTCTGTCTGGTTATTGCCAACAGAGTGGTGCAGAGTGCCGATATTGACTATAATGAAAAGATGAAGGAACTTATAGGTACCGTCCTCGAGCGCATCTGATTGTGCTCGGCGGCGGTTGCCTGAAATAGAATTTACGAAGCTTCTAAATGGAACTTAAAGATACTATCTGTGCATTGGCGACGCCTCAGGGTGGGGCATTGGGAGTAATAAGAATTTCCGGTAGCAGGGCTGTTGCCATTGCCGAGGAGATTTTTACTCCGCGTGCAGGGCTTCCTCTCTCGCAGCGCAAGGCGCCTGCCGTGGTCTTTGGCGACGTCAGCGACGATAGGGGAGAGATACTCGACGAAGTGCTCTTGACGATGATGCGTGCTCCGCGCAGCTATACAGGCGAGGATATGGTGGAGATTAGCTGCCACGCATCGCCCTACATCATCCAGCAGCTGTTGCTGAATATCATCGATAAGGGAGCGCGTCAGGCCGAACCCGGTGAGTACACTATGCGTGCCTTCCTCAACGGCAAGATGGACCTTAGCCGCGCCGAGGCTGTTGCCGACCTTATTGCGTCAGAGAGTGCTGCCTCGCATCGTCTGGCGATGAATCAGCTGAAGGGTGGCTTCAGCAAAGAGCTTGGCGCGCTGCGCGACAAACTGTTGAAACTAACATCGCTCCTTGAACTCGAACTCGACTTCAGCGAAGAGGATGTCACCTTTGCCGACCGCGCAGAGCTTATGTCTCTGTGCGAAGAGATTGACAGTGTCATTGCCTCACTTGTGAACTCCTTCAGCGTGGGAAATGCTGTGCGCAACGGTGTTCCCGTGGCAATCGTCGGCGAGACGAATACTGGAAAAAGTACACTCCTCAACGCCCTGTTGCACGAAGAGCGCGCCCTTGTCAGTAACATCAGCGGAACTACACGCGACACTGTCGAGGGAACAATGAGCCTCGGTGGAGTGATGTTCCGTTTCATCGACACTGCCGGCATTCGCGAGACACACGACGTTGTGGAGCAGATGGGTATCAAGCGCACCTTCGACCAGCTTGACAAAGCCGCCATCGCAGTTTGGGTAATCGACCCCGCTACAGATGCAGCTGTCATGAGCGACTCGGCGCGACGCATACTACCCTTGTGCGCAAACAAGAAACTCGCAATCCTCATAAACAAGTGCGACATTATCGATGCCATACGCCTCACCGAAACAATGAAGTGGGCCGAAAAGATGGTTGCCGAGTATGGAGATAAAGTTCTTTGGGACAAACGTAATATGTGGGCCGTCTCGGCCAAGCTCGGCGTGAACATGGATAAACTCGAGGATTTTCTGGTCGATGCAGCCGCCCTCCCCGGACTATCTTCCGATGCTGTGGTGGTAACAAATGTGCGTCACTACGAAGCGCTTAAAAACGCCCTTGAAAATATCCGTGCCGTCCGCACCGGCCTTCTTAACGAACTTCCCGGCGACCTTGTCAGTGAGGACCTCCGCGCCTGCTTGCGCCACCTCTCCGAAATCGTCGGCGAAATGACTAGTGATGAGGTGCTTGGAAATATATTCAAAAATTTCTGCATCGGAAAATAAATGGCACTTTTTTGAATTGAAAACGGATACAAAGAAAACCGTATAAAACGCAAATATCAGCAATTAAAACGCTATAAAACAGCGGATTGCGATATTTGCGTTTCTTTGTATACAAAAATGGCTCTTGTTTTGTAGTATCAGATATTTGTTATACTTTTGTCCCCCAGATGGTCCCCCGAGACAAAAAAGGCACTAAAAATTTGTCCCTTTGTGTCCCTCGGGATTCTCGGGGGACAAAACTGAATAGAAACGACTAATACTGTAAACAAATGGCAAAGAAAATCGACGTTCAAAAAGAGCCTGTCAAGCTACGCGAGAAAGTGCTCAAAAATGGAAGCATCAGTTTATTCCTTGACATCTATAGTAATGGCCGTCGCCACAAGGAATACTTAAAACTGTATCTCATCAAAGCTACTACTCAGGCAGAGAAAGAGCAAAACAGAGAGACATTGGCAACTGCTCAAGCAATTAAAGCAAAACGCCAAATTGAAATTCAAAATGGTCAGTACGACTTCACTCGTCAGTTCAAGGAAGACATGCTATTTCTACCTTACTTCAGAGAGATGATTGAAGAACGAGGAAAGAATGCTGAGACCAAAGGCAACTATGGCAACTGGAAGAGTTGTCTTCGTTACTTAGAGATTTATTGTGATGAGA